>JARRKS010000169.1:0-6061 GCA_037387865.1 Flavobacteriaceae bacterium | reverse complement strand
GTGCTTTAATTACCAGAAACAAAGAAGCTAAAGAAAAAGCTGTTTTCTTGGCAACACAAGCAAAAGACAAAGGTGTTGAATATTCTCATTCAACAACTGGTTATAATTATCGCCTTTCAAATATATTGGCTGGAATTGGTAGAGGTCAAATGAAAGTTCTTAACGAACGAGTCGATTTAAGAAGGCGTAACTTCAATTTCTATTTTGAGCATTTAAATACCAACATGAATATTTCTTTTTTAAAAGAACCTAAAGGCTATTTCTCAAATAGATGGCTAACGTGTATTGTGTTTAAATCAAATAAGGTTAGAGAAGATATTAGATTGTTGCTAGAAAAAGAAAATATAGAATCTAGACCCTCATGGAAACCCATGCATTTACAGCCAGTTTTTAATTCATATCCAAAATATTTAAATGGGACTGCTGAAGAATTATATAAAAAAGGGTTGTGTTTACCTAGTGGTTCTAATTTAACTTTAGAAGATTTAAAAAGAATAGTTTCAATTATAAAATCATACTTTGAGTAGTAATACAAATGACATATTAAAAAGATTATTTGATAGGTACGCCTCAAAATGGCTTGTGCTTTTATTTGACTTATGTGTAGTTGCTTTCACTTTCTTTTTAGCTTATTTAATTAGGTTCAATTTCGAAATTGATTTTAATTTTTATACTTTTTTAAAACAAATTCCATTTGTTCTTACCGCATCTATAATAAGTTTTATAGTTGTTGGGTCTCATAAAGGCGTTGTTAGATTTACTGGAGTAAAAGATGTTATCAATATTATTGTTGGAATAAACATCCTTGCAACAATTTTAATCATAACTACTTTTATGAGTAGAAAATATGATTTTGATTATGTTTTTGATATACCTGGTTCAATTATTTATATTCATCTCCTTTTAAATGTTTTCTTCCTTATTGGTGCTAAATTTTTTATCAAGTCTATATACAAAAGTGTTATGCAAGACTTTGAGAAAGAAATAAGAGTATTAATATATGGAGCTGGTAATTCAGGTTTAATTGCCTACGAAGCATTATCAAACGATTCAGGGAGCAACATTAATGTCGTTGGTTTTATAGATGATAATGAAAGTAAAGTGGGAAAAACAATCAACCTTTTAAATGTTTACCACCCAAGCAAATTAACTAAAGAATTCATTTTAAAAAATGGTATAGACGAGGTTATCATTTCTATACAAAATGCTAGTTCAAATCGATTATTGGAAATAACAGGAAAGTTGTTTCCTTTAAATCTTAAAGTAAAAATTGTTCCTCCAGTTCAAAATTGGATCGACGGAGATTTGAGTCTAGGTCAAATCAAGGATATCAATATTGAAGATCTTTTAGGTAGAGAACCTATTAACATCTATAATCCTGATCTCGTAGAAGAATATGAAGGCAAAGTGCTTCTCATTACAGGGGCTGCAGGTTCTATTGGAAGCGAACTTATAAGAAAATTAAGTGTATATAATTTTAAAAAACTAATATTATTAGACAATGCAGAATCTGCTCTTTATGATTTGCAACAAGAATTAATTCAAAAGAAGGTAAAAAACTTCGAAACCATTGTTGCGGATATTAGAGATTCCGTTAGATTAGAATCTATCTTTAATAAATATAAACCAAAAATTGTGTTTCATGCGGCTGCATATAAGCATGTTCCATTAATGGAGCAAAATCCTTATGAAGCATTAAGTGTAAATGTAATTGGTACCGAAAATACTGCAAAATTAGCTGTAAAACATGGCGTTGAAAAGTTTATACTAATCTCTACAGATAAAGCAGTAAATCCAACAAATGTTATGGGAGCAACCAAAAGAGTTGCAGAGATATGTATTTGTTGTAAAAAAGAACTTCAAGGCGGTAATACAAAATTTATCATTACTAGGTTTGGTAATGTCTTGGGTTCAAATGGTTCTGTAATACCTTTGTTTAAAAGACAAATCGAAACTGGAGGACCAATAACGGTTACACACAAAGACGTGATAAGATATTTTATGACCATACCCGAAGCTAGTCAATTGGTCTTGGAAGCAGCTTCAATGGGACTTGGTGGTGAGATTTTTGTATTTGATATGGGTAAACCCATTAGAATTTACGATTTAGCATTAAATATGATAGCTTTATCTGGATTGAAATATCCTGAAGATATAGATATCTCTATAACTGGTCTACGTCCTGGCGAAAAAATATTTGAAGAACTTTTAGCAGACGGAGAAAAAACCAAACCAACATATCATGAGAAGATCATGATTGCTAAATGCAAAACAGAAAATATTATTGATTTGGAGAGAAAAATAAATGAGTTGTGCGCTTTAGGCCCATCAACACAAAATATTGAAATCGTTTCAAAGATTAAAGATCTTGTACCAGAGTATATTCCAAATAATTCAATGTACGATGCATTAAATCTTTAAATTTAACAATCTAAAATCATGAAGTTAAAATTATTATACATATTAATATTTCCAGTTGTAATTTCATTTACTTCTTGTGGTTCTAGTAAAGAGATCGTTTATTTTCAGGATGAAATTATTGAAAAAGATGATCAATTTCCTGTAGAATCTGAACTAGCTTACAAACCTAATGATTTGTTAACTATTGTAGTTTCTGGATTGGATCCAGAAGCTGTAAAGCCTTTTAATTTACCCGTAATTGCTAATAATAACTCATTGATAAAAGCTCAAGGCGAATTAAAAATGCAAACATATTTAGTTGATTTAAATGGTTTTATAGAATTTCCAGTTCTAGGAAATATAAAACTAGGAGGACTAACTAGATCTCGAGCAACACAATTATTGAAAACAAAATTAACTGATTATATAAAAGACCCTATTGTAAACATACGACTTGCCAATTTTACTGTAACTGTTTTAGGAGAGGTAAACAACCCTGGTACTTTTACTGTAGAAGATGAAAGAATTTCTTTAGTTGAAGCTATTGGCCTTGCAGGAGACTTAACAATATATGGCAAAAGAGAGAATGTGTTTTTAATTAGGGAAGATAACGGCGTGAAGCGTTTTACAAAATTTGATCTTACTTCAATTAAGGTTATAAATTCTCCAAATTATTATTTAACACAAAATGATGTAATTTACGTAGAACCCAACAAAGCTAAAGTTAGATCGTCATCATACAATCAAAATAATGTGATTATTATTTCTGCAGTAGCCACTTTAGCAACTATTGTAGCTATATTGATAAAATAATTTTTAATGGCAAAAAACGCAACAGAACAAAAAGAATATTTTAGAGATATCATGGATGTCTACCTTTTAAGGTGGAAATTTATTGCTTTTTGTACAGTTGTTGCTCTAGTTTTAGCATTTTTATATTTACGATATGCAGATTATCAATATCGAGCTACTGCTACAATTAAAATTACCGATGACAAAACAAAAAACAAACTTCCAGAGATTTCTAATTTGCAGAATTATGGATTATTCAAAACGGATTTAAATAATGTAATAGACGAAATTGAAGTCATTAAATCTAGAGCATTAATTACTGAAGTCGTAAAAGATTTAAAATTTAATGTTCAGTGCTTCGTTGAAGGTAGAATTAAGGCAGTAGAAATATATACCAATCCTCCATTAAACATAAACTTCAGCGCACCAGATTCTATAATATATAAAGTTGATACTACTTTTTCAATAAAGATCAAATCTCCAACATCATTTCTCTTTAAAGGTATAGACAAAAAGTCTTTTGCGAAAAAAGGAAAAGAAATTGAAAATGATGGTGTAGTTTATAATTTTGGAGAAAGCATTGAAACCGGTTTTGGAGACATCATAATTACCCCAAATATAGGTCAGTATGCAGCAAAAATAGATTCTAATATTAAGATAAAAATCTCTCCGCTAAATGAGTAAATTGCTAATATAAACAAAAGAAACTTCTAGTGTTATAAAGCTTACTATAAATGATAATTTAAAGGATAAAGGAAAGTTATTTCTTAACAAACTTATAGAAAAATATAATGAAGATGTTATAAAAGATAAACAACTGGTTGTTAAAACCACTTCAGATTTCATTAATAATAGATTAGAGGTCGTTTCTAGAGAACTAGAGAACGTAGATCTTACTGCCGAATCTCTACAACAAAAAAATAAATTAACAGACCTACAAACGCAATCAGACATTTTTTTACAAACCGATAAAGAAAACGAAAACAAACTCATAAATACTGCAAATCAGATACAACTCATTGACTATATGAGTGAATATTTAGAAAATAGTTCTTCTGATTTATTACCTGCCAACATTGGTATTGCTGAAGGTTCTATAGATCAAATAACCAAAAGACATAACGAACTTGTTTTAGAAAGGAATAGGATTTTAAAAAATTCTAGCGAAATAAACCCAACGGTTGTTAATTTGAACAATCAAATTGATGCCATAAAAGAGAATTTAGAGCAAAGTTTAAATAATGTCAAATCTACAAATCAAATTACTTTAGATAATTTATATGCTGAAAACTCTAGAATTAATTCTCAAATTTTTTCTGCTCCAAAAAAAGAAAGGCAATTTAGAGACATTAAGAGACAGCAAGATATAAAAGAATCATTATACTTATATCTATTACAAAAAAGAGAAGAATCAGCTATTTCGCTAGGAGTAACTTCCTCAAATGCTAAAATTATTGACCCAGCTTTTGCTTCATCAAAACCTGTGTCTCCTAAAAGGGTAATAATTATTCTAGCTGCACTATTATTAGGACTTGGTTTACCTATTGGTTTTATTTATATTTTGAATTTAATGGATACCAAAGTCCATACCTATAAAGACATAAAACAAATTATTGATATTCCATACATAGGAGAAATACCAAAAGCAACCAAGAAAAGTTTATTAATTTCGGAAATTGATTACTCGCCAAAAGCAGAAGCATTTAGGATTATTAGAACTAATTTGGAGTTTATGCTGCAAGGCATTAAGAATAGATCCCGAACAATCTTTGTCACCTCAACTACAAGTAAAGAAGGGAAATCACATACTTCAATTAATCTGGCTTTATCTTTATCCTATTCAAAGAAAAAGGTGCTTTTAATTGAAGCTGACATTAGAGTACCAAAAACCACTACCTATCTCAACATTAAAAACGACGTAGGTTTAACCAATTTTATTAGTGATGCCGATTTAAAAAGTCAAGATATTATCTTAAATGTTAATGGAAATGATTATTTAGATATCATAACAGCTGGTGCCATTCCTCCTAACCCATCAGAACTATTAATGAGTGACCGTGTACAATTACTTTTTGACGAGGTAAAACCTAAATATGATTACATCATCGTTGATACAGCAGCTGTTGGCTTGGTAACGGATTCGTTACTTATTAGTAAACATGCAGATATGTTTATTTACGTTGTAAAAGCCAATTATCTTGACAAACGACAACTTTATGTAGCACAAAATATGTACAACGAAAAGCGTTTACCTAATATGGCAGTTTTGGTTAATTATGTAAATTTCAAAAAAGGTTTGGGTTATGCATATGGTTATGGGAAAAATCCCAACGAAAATTCAAAAAAATGGTGGAAGTTTTTCTAACACTTTCTTCTTGCCTTTTCTTTAGTTAATAAATTTAACTCTCTTCCTGTTTGTCCGGCTACAGAAGTGTTTTCTTCTGCTCTTCTTATTAGGTACGGCATAACATCTCTTACAGGACCAAAAGGAACATATTTAGCCACATTATAACTTCTGTGAGCCAAATTAAAACTTATATGATCACTCATACCATAAAGTTGACCAAACCACACATGACTGTCATCATTCTTAATTCCTTTTTGTTTCATGATATCCATAATTAAATAACAACTGTCTTCATTATGTGTACCAGCAAAAAGTGACATATTATCCAAGTTGTCTAACATATACTTTACACCGTCATTAAAATTGAGATCAGTTGTTGCTTTATCTTTACATATTGGTGTTTGGTAGCCCTTCTCTTCTGCTCTATCATTTTCTTTTTCCATGTAAGCACCTCTAACCAGCTTGAATCCTAAAAAATAGTTGTGTTTTTTAGCCATTTCATGTTGCTGCTTTAGGTAAGAT
>JARRKS010000168.1:0-8762 GCA_037387865.1 Flavobacteriaceae bacterium | reverse complement strand
ATAAAATAGTAGAAGCATCAAAAATACTATTTGAATATAAAGATTTTCAATGCTTTTCTAAAAGTAATACTGATGTAAAAACGTATCATTGTAATATCATGAAAGCAGAATGGAAGTTTGAAAATGATGAATTACAGTTTACCGTAAAAGCAGATAGGTTTTTAAGAAATATGGTTAGAGCTATTGTTGGAACAATGATTAATATTGGTTTAGGAAAAGTAGCAGTTGAAGATTTGCATCAAATAATTAAATCTAAAAATAGGAGTGAAGCAGGCTTCTCGGTTCCTGCACATGCACTATATTTAACAAAAATTGAATATCCAGAGCATATTAAAATAAATGAGTAAAAAGAACGAAAATATTTTTGACCTTGATTTGTTTAAAAGACTTTTTCAATATGTAAAACCTTACAAATTAGTATTTTACGGAATGTTAGTTGCGGTTATTCTGCTGGCTATTTTTACTACGTCAATTCCTTATATTACTAAACATGTAATAGATAATAGTATAGCTGTTAAAGACGCAAACGGGTTTTTGTTTTATATCATCTTGATGTTTGTTTTATTAATTCTTCAAAGTACTTTTCAATTAGCTTTTATTTTTTATGCTGCATGGCTGGGTCAAAATTTGGTTAAGGATGTAAGGGTAAAGCTATTTGATCATGTGCTTAAGTTTAAAATGAAATACTTTGACAATTCTTCAGTTGGTGTATTGATAACAAGGACTGTGACCGACATGGAACGAATTGCAGACATTTTCGGACAAGGATTATTTATGATCTTCAGAGATTTACTTACCATGATCGTTGTTTCTGGTGTTATGATAATCATGAATTTTAAGTTGAGTTTGATTGTCTTTATTATGATGCCTTTATTATTATATGCCACTAGAATTTTTCAAAAGTATATGAAAAAGGCTTTTGAAGAAGTAAGGACAGAGGTTTCAAACTTAAATTCTTTTGTTCAAGAGCGCATTACAGGTATGAAAATTCTTCAACTTTTTACGAGAGAAGATACTGAATACAAAAAATTTAAAGAAATAAATGAGCGACATAAAAAAGGCTGGCTTAAAACGGTTTGGTATAATTCGATTTTCTTCCCAATAGCAGAATTGTCGTCCTCAATTACTATTGGGCTTATTGCGTGGTATGGTGGTTTAAATGTACTTCTTAAGGGTACGATTTCTGAAGGAGATCTTTTCGCTTTCATTATGTTTATTCCAATGCTATTTAGACCTTTACGTCAAATAGCAGATAAATTTAATACGTTACAAATGGGTATGGTTGCTGCGACCAGAGTTTTTAAAGTAATAGATACAACGTCTCATATTGACGATGTGGGAACTCTTAATGTATCTCATTTCAATGGTGATATCAAACTGGATAATGTTCACTTTAGTTATGTAGAAAATGAAGAAGTTTTAAGAGGCATTTCCCTAGATATTAAATCAGGAGAAACTGTTGCTATAGTTGGAGCAACTGGTGCAGGTAAAACGACTATTATTAATTTATTGAATCGTTTTTACGAAATTAATAAAGGAACTATAGCCATTGATGATATAAATATTAAAGATGTAAAACTAGCTGCATTAAGAAAGCAAATTGCTGTTGTGTTGCAGGATGTTTTTCTGTTTGCAGATACTATTTTAAATAATATCACATTAAATAATTCAAATATTACAGAAGAACAAGTTCATCAAGCAGCAAAAAATATAGGTATTCACGATTTTATTTTAAGCTTACCAAACGGATACCATTATAATGTAAAAGAACGTGGTGTGATGTTGTCTTCTGGTCAACGTCAACTCATATCTTTTTTAAGAGCTTATGTAACTAATCCAAGTATTTTAATTTTGGATGAAGCCACATCTTCTGTCGATTCATATTCTGAACAACTTATACAAAATGCTACAGATACAATTACTGAAGGTAGAACTTCTATTATTATTGCACACAGATTAGCAACGATTAAAAAGGCTGATACTATTATTGTTATGGATGCAGGACAAATTGTTGAAAAAGGAACACACAAAGAATTGCTTAAAAAACAAAATGGTTATTATAAGAACCTTTATGAGGTTCAATTCTTGAAAGAAGAAGTGGCTTAATTGTAATTCTTAATTTTATCTTTTTGTTGGCGCTAAATCTTGTATGCTCATATCAGTAAAAACTATTATTGCTAAAACCATAAGTATTGAAAAAGCAAAATATAGAAAGAAAAATATAATCGAAAAAAGGATTGTTTTAAGAGCAATTTGAAGCATACTCAATTCAAATACCTTTTTTAAAAGGTAACAATGATATAAAACAAGTAAGATATTAGAAGATATACTTACAATAAAAAAGACATCGGGTTTAATAAACAATATAATTAATGAAACTATAGAAGTGACCATTGAACCAAGAGACATGGTATATAAATAAATAACTACGTGTTCTGTAAAATTGAATTTTTTATTAAAAAATACAATCCAAGAAATTAAAGCCATAACTGGTATAAGTGCAAAATAGAATAAAGAGTGGTAATCAAGTACATTTTGAGAAATTGTTGAAGAGATTTTTTGCGTATTCTCATCAGTATATAATTGTGAAAAGTCCATTGCATCAGGAAAATACCTTTGTATTATGAAAAGGTATAAACCAGATATAGTTAATGAAATAGCAAAAAAACTTATTGGGTTTACATATTTTTTACGAACTCCATTAACATAACTAACAATTACATTTTCTGGGTTTTTAAAAAGACAGAATATTGTTTGTAAAAATTTGTTATCATAATTCAAAAAAGTCTCACTAAAATATTCGAAAAGATTCTTAATGGTCAATCTACTTCTTATAACTTTAGCACCACAGTTATAACAAAAATCACTTTCAATTAAGAATTTGGTTTGGCAATTTTTGCAGCGCATTACATCAAGTCTTTTTTAATAATATCAGTAAGTTCAATGGTATTCTTGAATAAAATGAACTCACCATCCTTAAAGTAAGAAATTTGCCCAGTTTCTTCGCTTACAACTAAAGCTAAAGCATCTGTTTTTTCTGTAATACCAATAGCAGCTCTATGTCTTAATCCAAAACGTTGAGGTATATTTTTTTCGTTGTTTAAAGGTAAAACCACACGAGTTGCTTTAACAACATTATTTGCAATAATTATAGCACCATCATGCAAAGGACTATTCTTAAAAAAGATGCTTTCTATAATTGGTTGTGTGACTTTTATATTCATTTCATCACCAGTATTTGTTAAGAAATCCAGATTGTTATGGTGTTCAAATACAATAAGTGCTCCTGTTTTTGTTGTTGCCATTTTGTTACAGGCAGAAATAATGGCTTCAACATTTGTTTCATCAAATGAATCGGTTTTCAAAAACTTGAATTGTTTAAAAAACTTTCGCCTAGAACCAAAATTTGTTGAACCTACCATCAACAAAAATTTTCTGATTTCTGGTTGAAAAACAACAATCAAGGCTATAATACCAACTTTCATAAAACCACCAAAAATACTGGTGAGAAGTTCCATTTTAAGAAAATCGGTTAATCGCCAAGCTAAATAGATAAAAATAATACCAATAAAAATTTTGATAGCAACTGTACCTTTTACCAACTTGTAGATATAGTAGAGTAGAAGTGCTACAAGAATAACATCTATGATGTCTACAAGTTTAAACTCTAATAGGTCTTTAAAAATGTCCAAGCTAAATGGGTTTTGGTAAATTTAGGAAAATATCGTTAATAAATGAATTCACTTAAGCCCAATTAAATTATCATTGACAGTAATAAGGTTTTTAGAAAAACTAATAACTGTACTTATAGAATATTCTTCTGAAAGAGAATCAATAATTTTAAATGAATAAACAACATCAGTAAAATCAATAAATCCTAAATTGTTTCTGGCTGTATCATTGCAAGTAAAATAATTTCTAGCATTTTCGTTTTTGTGCATTTTTGAATTTCTTCTTTTGTCTTGCAGAAATTGTATGTGTGGTATCGCTTGTTTTAAAGTTAAACGCTTGTCAACATTTACCAACCAATTGGTAGTGCCAATTAAGTTCTTTCTATTAAAATCTGTGCTGTCAGGTTTTGTAATGTCATAAAAAATATAAGCTGGAGAAACATCAATTACTTCTGAAATTTTTGCATTTTGAACTTCAGGAAGCAAAATGGTTTTTTTGTCACAAGAACTAAATGAAACCAGAAGTAAAATGAGTACAAAAACATTTTTCATTTAATGTAGCTGATTTACAAGTTTAATACATTCCATAGCTTCTTTAACATCATGCACCCTTAAAATTTTGGCTCCTTTTTGCAAAGCAATAGTATTTAAAACAGTTGTACCATTTAGAGCTTCATTAGATGTCTTACTTAATGTTTTGTATATCATGGATTTTCTTGAAAGCCCAACCAGAATGGGTAATTCTAGCATTTTAAAATGTTCTAACTTATTTAGTAATTTATAATTATGGTCTATTGTTTTTGCAAAACCAAAACCAGGATCTGCAATTAAATCGATAATGCCAAGTTTCCTAGCTTCAGCAATTTTTTCTGAAAAATAAAATAAAATATCTTTTACTAAATTGTCATAATCAGCATAATTTTGCATGGTTAACGGGGTTCCTTTCATGTGCATCATGATGTATGGAACTTTTAATTCTGCAACAATCTTAAACATATTTTTATCCATATTTCCAGCAGAAATATCGTTAATCAAAGCAGCGCCATTTTCAATTGAGAATTTTGCCACTTGGCTTCTAAAAGTATCAATTGAAAGCAAGGCCTCCGGAAATTCTTTAAGAATTAAAGATATCATAGGAAGTATACGTTTAAGTTCTTCATCTTCGCTAATATGTGTTGCACTAGGTCTAGAACTATAAGCACCTACATCAATAAAAGTAGCGCCTTCATCCAGCATTTTTTCAACTTGGGTTAAAATGTTTTTTTCGGTATTAAACTTTCCACCATCATAAAAAGAATCTGGTGTTATATTCAATATTCCCATCACATGTGGAGTAGATAAATCTATGAGTTTTCCTTTGCAATTAATCGTCATTTTAATATTATATAGTTGGTTTGTTTAAGTAATGAAAACTTTAAACCTTAAACTTTGAACTTTAAAATTATTTATGCGAAATTTACGCAAAATTCATTTTATGTAATGCAAGATACCTCCAAACAATACAATGATGTTATAAATACATGCAGAAGTTTATTTATTAAAAAAATGAAGGATTACGGAAGTGCTTGGCGAATCTTAAGATTACCATCGTTAACAGACCAGATTTTTATCAAAGCACAGCGCATAAGAAGTTTGCAACAAAATGATGTAAGGTAAAAATTACGAAGCAACTTATGGATGACAAGAACCATGATTACGGTGAAGCTTGGAGAGATATGAGGGTAAGTAGTTTAACAGATTTGATCTTGCAAAAATTGTTACGCGTAAAACAAATTGAGGATAATAAAGGAAAAACAATAGTAAGTGAAGGCATTGATGCAAACTATCAAGATATGATTAACTATGCTGTTTTTGCAATAATACATTTAAACGAAGAAAATAATTAAAATGAAATTTATAGTCAATATTTGTCGCATATTAGTAGGAGTGTTATTCATCATTTCTGGTCTTATAAAACTGAATGACCCTTTAGGATTTTCATATAAGCTTCAAGAATATTTTAGTACAGACGTATTAAATCTGCCAATTTTTGAACCTTATGCCTTAATGATATCTGTTGTTGTGGTGGTTTTTGTAGTTATTTTAGGTGTTTTTTTGCTCATTGGCTATAAACGAAAATTTACCTTGTGGAGTTTGTTGGCAATGATTGTTTTCTTTACGTTTTTAACCTTTTATTCAGCATATTTTGATAAGGTAAAAGATTGTGGCTGTTTTGGAGATGCATTAAAACTAACACCATGGGAAAGCTTCACCAAAGATGTTATTCTTTTAGTATTGATATTAGTTCTATTTTTTGGTAAAAAACATGTTAAACCATTATTCAGTAAATTGCCAAACACAGTATTAGCATTGTTAAGTTTTATTTTTTCCCTTTGGTTCGGGTATCATGTGTTGATGCATTTACCTACTAAAGATTTTAGAGCCTATAAAATAGGTAACAATATTCTGAAAGAAATGAGTATTCCTGAAGATGCTCCAAAACCAATTGTTGAATATACTTGGACCTTTAATATTAATGGAGAAGAAAAGGAATTTGTGACCAATGGTAGTTATCCTAATGTTGATGGAGAATATGTAGGAGTTGAAACCAAAATGATAGATGAAGGCTATTCGCCAAAGATTTATGATTTTTCTATCGAGTCTCAAGATCAAGATTTTACTGAACAATTTTTAAATGAAGAACATGTAATTATGATTGTTTCATACAGTCTTGAACATGCTGAAAAAGATGGTTTGGCCAAATTGAAAAGCGTTTCTGATAAGGCTATTGCAAAAAATTATACAGTTATAGGTTTAACAGCTTCTGGTGAGGAGATGAAACAGAAAATTAAAGAAGAATACAATTTAAACTTTGATTTTTATTTATGCGATGAGAAAGCATTAAAAACAATTGTGCGTTCCAATCCTGGTGTTTTAGAGCTTAATAAAGGTACTGTAATGCAAAAAGTACATTGGAATGATATAGAAGATTTAAAGTTACCTGAAGTGGAAAAGAAAATTGTGCCAAAAAAAGAAGTACCTTCAGATGTTGGATATTACATTAATGGAAAATTATCTTCAAAAGAAGAAGTTGAAGATATAGATACTCTAAAAATTGAAAGTGTAAGCGTAATAAAAGATTCTATTCAGATTAACGAGTATAACATTCAAAATAACACATCTTACAACGGCATTATTGATATTAAATTAAAACCTGAACTCTGATTAGTTTCATTTTAAATAAAATCTTTTATGCCTTACTCACATTATTTGGAGTAGTAACTGTAATTTTCTTTTTATTCAATGTGCTACCTGGTGACCCAGCTCAAATGATGCTTGGGCAAAATGAAGATAGTGAACAATTGGCCAGTATCAAGAAAAAATATGGTTTTGATAAACCAATCCTTACCCAATATGTGTATTATTTAAATGATTTGTCACCTATTTCATTTCATTCAAAGAATTCAGAAAATTATACGTTTTTAAGTGAAGGAAAATATTCAGCTTTCAATTTATTTAGTGTAGCAAAAACACAAGTGGTTTTAAAATATCCATATTTACGCGAATCTTTTACAAAGCAAGGCAAACCAGTAACACAAGTATTATCGGAAACATTGCCAAATACATTTGTTTTAGCACTAGCTGCAATAACAATTGCTATACTTATAGGAATAACTTTAGGAATAATTTCAGCATTGTACAAAGACACGTTTTTAGATAAGACCATACAAATATTTAGTACGTTTGGTATGAGCATACCATCATTTTTTAGTGCTATTTTGTTTGCTTGGTTTTTCGGTTTTTTATTACATGAGTATACTAATTTGGAAATGACGGGAAGTCTTTATGAACTTGACAATTTTGGTGAATCCATGCACATCAAATGGAAAAATTTAATTTTACCTGCAATAGTTTTAGGTATCAGACCTTTAGCAGTTATTATTCAGCTTATGCGGAATTCACTTTTAGATGTATTGGGTGAAGATTATATTCGTACTGCAAGAGCAAAGGGATTAACCGAATTTCAAATCATTAGAAAGCATGCTTTAAAAAATGCATTCAATCCTGTTGTAACAGCAATATCAGGTTGGTTTGCATCAATGCTTGCTGGAGCAGTTTTTGTAGAATATATCTTTGGATGGAATGGTTTAGGAAAAGAGATTGTAAATGCTTTAAATACATTAGATTTGCCTGTAATAATGGGTTCTGTACTTGTTATTGCACTGTTATTTATATTAATAAACATTTTGGTAGACATGATTTATTCATGGCTAGATCCAAAAGTAAAACTTCAATAAAATTATGAGAAAAAACATTGTTGCTGGAAACTGGAAAATGAACAATGATTTACCACAAAGCGAAACTTTAATAACCGATTTAAAAAAGCAGAGAAGAACATCAAATGCTGAAGTTATGATAGCACCAACTTTCACTAATTTATGGCATGCTTTTGAATCTTTAAGAAAATCTGATATAGAGGTTATTGCTCAAAATATGCATTTTGCAGAAAATGGTGCTTACACAGGAGAAATTTCAGCTAGCATGCTTAAAAGTGTCGGTGTGAGCACCGTTATTTTAGGACATAGCGAGCGTAGAGAGTATTTTAATGAAACTGACGAATTGCTTGCTAAAAAGGTTGATACTGCTTTGGCCAATGAGATGCGTGTTATCTTCTGTTTTGGTGAAGAATTAGCTGATAGAAAATCAGGAAATCAAGAAACTGTTGTTGAAAGTCAAATTAAAAACGCGTTATTTCATTTGGAAGCATCAGCCTTTAGTAAAATTGTTTTGGCTTACGAACCTGTTTGGGCTATTGGAACTGGTGAAACTGCAAGTCCAGAGCAAGCTCAAGACATGCATGCCTTTATAAGAAAAACTTTAGCTAATAAATATGGTAATGAGGTTGCAGATGCAGTGTCTATACTTTATGGAGGTAGTGTAAAACCAAATAATGCTCAAGAGATTTTCTCTAAACCAGATGTAGATGGTGGACTTATTGGTGGTGCCTCACTTAAAGCTGAAGACTTTTTTGCGATTGTGAATGCGTTTTAAATAAGTTGAACAAAATGTCCAACATGATTTATATTGGTTACGAATTTAAGGTTAATCCAC
>JARRKS010000167.1:0-3933 GCA_037387865.1 Flavobacteriaceae bacterium | reverse complement strand
TGGTTTTACTTTCTGCTATTTTTTCCAGACGCTTGCTCGCTCCTTTAAATGTTGCAATAGCTTCGTAAAAATCGTCTTCGTCTATGCCCATGTGTTGACAAATCCACTTGGCTCCTGCAAGATTATTCAAATTATGTTTCCCAAAGACTTCTATTGGTAAAAGGCCTTCAGGTGTTTCAAGGAGTGTTTGTACGTTTTCAACAGTATATTCAGGAGTTCTGTAAGGTAGCTTTCTAATCGTATTTTCCGAAGCTTCAACAACACGTTTTACTTCAGTATCTTCTTCGTTATAAGTAATGCTTCCACCTTTCACAATGCTATCTACAAAAATGCTAAATTGTTCTACATAATTATCATAGGTTGGAAATACATTAATATGATCCCAAGCAATACCACTTAACAAGGCAATATTTGGTTTATACAAATGGAATTTTGGTCGTCTGTCTATTGGCGAACTTAAATATTCATCACCTTCAAGAACAATAAAATCGTTTTGTTCTGTTAGTTTTACCATGACATCAAAACCTTCCAACTGTGCACCAACCATATAATCAACTTCTTTATCATGGTAATGCATCACATGTAAAATCATTGATGTAATTGTAGTTTTACCATGACTACCGCCAATAACTACTCGTGTTTTATGTTTAGATTGTTCATAAAGAAACTCCGGATAACTATAAATTTTTAAACCTAATTTTTGTGCTTTTAAAAGTTCAGGATTATCAGCTTTGGCATGCATTCCTAAAACGACAGCATCTAGATCTTCGGTGATTTTATCAGGATACCAACCAAATGTTTCTGGCAATAATCCTTTGGCTTCTAATCTGTATTTTGAAGGGTCAAAAATGGTATCATCACTTCCTGTAACTTGATAACCTTTATTATATAATGCAATGGCGAGGTTGTGCATAGCTGCACCGCCAATAGCAATAAAATGTACATTCATAAATTTAACTTAAAAGCACGTAAATATAATAAAATTATGTACGAACTATTTTTACGAATTAAGGTTTGTAATTAAACTATTGAAGAGTAAAGCCTTAGTCGAAAAATATTTATTTTCTAGTTCAATAGCCTTTAATTTAGCATCTATAAGTTTACTTTCTCGAGTATTAACCAAAAACAATGAGCTTTCACCTAAAGTGAATTTTCGCTCTTCGGCTTTTACTAAAGTGAGATAATCTTCAACTATTATCCTTGTTATTTCATTTTGACGAACATAAGAATCTAACTCTTGTTTAATTGCACTGATTTTATTTTGTATTTGTAATTTCGAGCTCGTGATTTCATATTCTAAATCATTCATTTTTAATTTGGCTAATTTTAAATCACCTCGTTCTTTTCTTAAAAATAATGGAAAACTAATTTTAACTCCAGATTTGTAGTTAATGGTGTTAAAAGAATTAGCAAGTTCAGGTGTTTGAGTCAAAAAATTATATTCTAAATCTATTTTTGGAAGCAACATATTTACCTTTAAACGCCTATCAATATTTAAGCTTTCATATTTAAAACTAAGTGATTGAATTTTGGGATGCTCCTCAATATTGAAATTATTTAATGAAAATTCAGAAACTTGTAAAGTGTTATTTATTATTGTTTCACTTTGAATATCTGGAATAATATTTGGTTGTAATTCAACAGGAATATTATTTTCTAACCACAAATAATTAGATAACTCTAAAGCAGCTTTCATTAGTTTTACATTAGCTTTTTCTAAATTAAGTTGCCTATCATTTAAGGTGATTCTAGCTTCTATAGAATCTATAGCAGCTTTTTCACCAGTTTCAACACTCCGCTTTATACCATCAAAACGCATTTTTGCATTGCTTAAAAAATCATTAAAAACTTGTCTTTCATTATAAACTTTTAACCAATTAAAATAAACCAATGAAGCTTCATATAAAATATTATTAACTAAAATATCTCGATCAACTTTGGCTTGCTCTCTAAATAGTTTTGCTTGCTTTACTGAAGCCATTCGCTTATTCATTAGCAAACCTTGAGCTACTGAAAAAGATACTCCAGCACTATATAATCCATCTGATGGCAATGTGTTTTCAGGATTTAAAAATAATCCTTGATTTTCCTCAAAGTTGGCTTTTAATTCTATACCATACCAAGTTGGTATTTTAAAAGTTGCGTTTAACTTATCAAAATATTCTGTCCCTTTGAATTTTTTCCTGTCATAATCTACTTCCAATTTAGGATCAAAAGCTCCTCTGGCTTTCATTAGATTAGCTTGGCTTTCATCAATTAAAAGTGATGCTTGTTTTACAACAGGATGATATGCCTTAACATAACCTAAAAACTCATCGAAGCGAAGCACTGACGAATCCTCTTGTGCCAATAATGAAGTTCCCAAACAAAAAGAAATTATAATAATTAGCTTTTTCATAATTTATATTTTCGCGGTTTCATTTTTGCCCTTTGGTTGATAATAATTTGGTGGAAATCCATTTAGTTGTCGCCATAATTCAAACCAGATTGGCACATCTTCTAGTAAAGCCATAGTTTTGGCTCCTGAACCAACTCTAATAGCTTGAGGCCAATCATTATCATCTTTATCTGGTGCTAATAACACTCTATATTTACCATTTTCACTAATAAAATTCTCAATTGCCACGACAACACCGCCATATGTTCCATAAGAGACATTTGGCCAACCACTAAATACAATTGCTGGCCAGCCATCAAATTGAACTCTTACTTTTTCACCAATGTGCAACAATGGTAAGTCTATAGGCTCAACAAAAGTTTCAACTGCTAAATCATATTGAGCTGGCATTATTCCAACCAATCGTTCTCCTTCTTTGAGCGTTTCTCCAATTCCTACTTTTATAGCCTTGTTTATAAATCCGTCTTGAGGTGCAGTTATGTATTTTAGCTTATTACGCATTTCATAATTTGAATATGCATTTTCTAATTTACTCACTTGAGCTTGGGTATCAAATTGACCAGATTCTGCTGTAAACTTATCGCTTTGAGCTTTTGATATTTTATCAGTATAGGAAACATCAGTAGTAGAAATTTCTACTTCTGCATTAATGACATCATTCATACTAGCCAAAAGTTTATTTTCCTGTGAAATTAATTTTGCCTGTGTTTCTTGAAGTTTTAGTCGTTTTTCTTCTACGTCTGTAATAGCTTTTAATCCTTCATTTTGAAGCGTTAATGTTCTATCATATTGTCTTTTAGCAATTTCAATATTTGTTTTTGCTGCTTCAAGATCAATACTATCGCTTTTAACTTTTAATTTTGCTTGTAGTAATTTATTATGAGCTTGCTCAAGTTTGAGACTTCGTTCAGTTATTAAAGCTTCTATTTGCTTGTTTAATGCCTTTACCTTTTCTGAATATGAATTAACAGATGATGCCTTTGCCTTTATTTGCTGACCTGTTCGCTCAACCAAATTAGGATCAAAATATTCGCTTTTAACTTCTGAAATTTCTAAAATAGTGTCACCCTTTTTAACAAAATCTCCCTCCTGTACATACCATTTTTCTATTCGTCCAGGAATTTGTGATTGAATAGTCTGCGGTCTTTGATCAGGCCTTAATGTAGTTACTTGTCCTTTCCCCGTTATATTTTGAGTCCAGGGAAAAAATAATATGACAAAACAGAAAATTGCGAATCCTAATAAAAATCTATTAAAAAACTTGAAATAAGTCTTCTCTAAAGTTTTTTGTCCAGATTTATAATCTGACATATTAAAATACTTATTTACTGAATTATTTGAAATATTTAACATAATAAATAAGATTAGACCGTTTTACCTTCTTTTAATGTTATTGTTTTGATACACTTATTTTCCCAACGTTCATTAATACTAGCAACTATGAGTGTCCAAGGTCTTTCTATATCTGTCAGAAAACTTATTATTTTATTGGCCTCTTCAGTTTCAAATTGGTCAAGTGGATCTTCCAGTATTAA
>JARRKS010000166.1:0-3933 GCA_037387865.1 Flavobacteriaceae bacterium | reverse complement strand
TCGTTGGCTCTTCCATCTTTATACGCTCTCATTGCTAAATCGTTGGATTCAGAATCTATGTAAATAACAACAAAAGCATCATGAACTATAGTTTCTTCTTTGGTTTCAGGATCGGTTTTTACACCCAATCCTTCAATAGCTATAATGCTACATCCAGCTTTACAAGAAGCTGTTTCAGTAATTTTAGAAGTTTGTTTTCCTGCTTGAGTCATCATCCAACCTTCACCTTCCCATGTACCAACAATAAAACTTATCCTTTCCATTTGATTGTCATTGGTTGAAACATTTTCTTGAGATTGAACGGGAATAAAAACAGCAAAGAATAATAAATAGAATAAAAATTTCATAACTAATAATATGTTAAGATGTTTAAAATTAACGAATTATTCTGTTTGAAAAACAATTGCCATTGAAATTTCTGGGACTTCAATAGAATTACTTACTGATTTGTTTTCTTGATTTGAATAAAATGTATCGCCTAAAACAGCTAGTTTCCAGGTGTCTTCTAGGGGATAATTATAAGACTCATTTTTTGCATTATAAATAACTAATACCTTTTTCCAGGTATCTCCATTTGCATTGTTGTTTATTTGATAACTAATTAAACCGTCTTCAATAATTTTGAATTCTAGATTATTTCTTACATCTTCTGCCGATGTCATTCTGAAGGCTGGATGCTCTTTTCTTAATTTGATCAAGTCTTTATAATAGTTGACAACATCTTGATACTTAACTTTCCAATTCCAATCGATTTGATTTATTGAATCTGGCAAATTATAAGAATTATGTTCCCCATTTTTGGTACGAAGCATTTCAGAACCTGCATGGATAAAAGCTGTGCCTTGTGAAGTCAGGACAATAGCATTTGCCAGCTTATCCATTTTAATCAAAGTTTCTTCAACAGCATCTTTTGTTGAAATTTTCAACTTATCGTATAGTGTATGATTGTCATGACACGATACATAAGATATAGATTGCCAAGGTTCATTGGCCCAAGCGGCTGTGGAATAATTAACTTTTTGATAATCAATTTGTGGATGCTTAATAGCGCCAACAACACCAAATTTGATGGATTCTTCGGTGTTTTTTGCACCACTAACAAAGCCAGTACTTTCGTCTTCAAATACAGAGCCTTTTAAGCCATCTCGAATATCGTCGCTAAACGCTAAAACTTGTGGCATTTTTTTCATGTTTTGTTTTAATGCTCTTTGTTCAATAGGTAAAGGAGAATCTCCTGCTGTCCAACCTTCGCCATAAACAATAATATTTGGGTTTATGCCTTTAAGGGTTTCAGAAACCTGATTCATAGTTTCTATATCATGTATGCCCATGAGGTCAAAACGAAAACCATCCAAATGATATTCTTTTGCCCAATAAGCCACAGATTCAACAATAAATTTTCTCATCATAGCTTTTTCAGATGATGTTTCATTACCACATGCAGAAGCATCTGAAGGTTTACCATCTTCCCAATATCTGTAATAATAATTGGGATTTTCTAAATTGAAGTTAGAGTTCTCCGTTCGCCCAGTATGGTTATAAACCACATCCAGAATAACACCAATACCATTATCATGAAACGTTTTGACCATTTTTTTAAACTCTTTTATTCTGACTTCAGCTTTAAAAGGGTTTGAAGAAAAAGAACCTTCAGGGACGTTATAGTTTTGTGGGTCATAACCCCAATTAAATTGAGCACTATCTAATTTGGTTTCATTAATTGAATAATGGTCAAAAGTTGGTAATAAATGGACGTGTGTTATGCCTAGATCTTTTATGTGGTCTATTCCGGTTGAAATGTATTCAGGGCCTTTTGTGCCCTCTTCTACCAACCCTAAATATTTTCCTGGCATACTTGAACCCGATTCTGGATGAATCGTCATATCACGAATATGTAGTTCATAAATGATGGCTTCATTGGGATTCTTTATATTTATACCTTTATCATTGGACCAATTTTCCGGATTGGTGCTTTCTAAATCCAACACCATTGCACGTTTTCCGTTTACACCAACTGCCTGTGCATAAATACCCGGAGTTTCTTCCAGCCAATTATCATCTATTTTTATTTGATATGTATAGTAAGCTCCATTTAAATCACCTTCTATTTTCTTGATCCAAATTCCTTCAGAACCAGCTTTCATTTTATGAGTTTCAAATGGTTCTCCATTAAAACCTTCTCTATATAGATTGAGTTTTACGCTTTTTGCTGATGGAGACCAAATTTTAAATTCTGTAGAATTTTTTGAATAATCCAACCACAAACTCGTTTTAAGAGCAGTTTGAGGGTTTTTAATACTATCTGGATTGTTTTTTTGAACACAAGAAGCAAGTATCATAGTTATAAGTAACAAGTTGATTTTTAACATTGGTAACCTTTTTTCAATAAGTTGAGACTTCAATAGATTAATCTAAAAATAGGATTTTTTGTGAATATAGATTACAAGATTTTAAATAATGTCTTGTAACAAATGATATTGATTATGTTTTAATCACAAAGATTCCTAAAAAATAAAATAACCTATCTTTAGAAAGGATAGGTTATTAAAATAGCAATAACAATATTTATTTCTTGTTTTGCTGTTTTTTTATTGTTTCTTCATCAATATCAAACTGGTTTGTATTTTGATTTGTATTACCAGTAGGATTTGTAGGATTTGTTTGTTTTTTAGTTATTTTAAATTTCTTTTTATCTTCAATAATTCCCATAATTTTCTTTTTTTGTGTTACACTAAAATATAAGAAATAGAAGACAAAATGTTATTAATACTATCTTAAAAAAGCTGGTCAATTCTTAATATATTTAACAAATTCATTGATAGATTCAATATTATTATTTGAAATAAATTTAATAAAAGCACTCCCGATTATGGCTCCTTTTGAATATTTGGTTGCTTGTTGAAATGTTTCTGAATTACTGATTCCAAAACCGACAATTTGAGGATTCTTTAAATTCATGTCAGAAATTCTTTTAAAATAGTTCAATTGTTCTTCATCAAAACCTGTTATTGCTCCAGTTGTACTTGCTGAACTTACCATGTATATAAATCCGTTGGAAATTGAATCAATAAATTTGATACGTTCTGCCGAAGTTTGAGGTGTGATTAAAAAAACATTGATCAATCCATATTTTTCAAAAATGGCTTTATAATTTTCTGAATATACATCTACTGGGAGATCAGGAATGATTAAACCATCAATACCAATATATTGACATTTTTTGCAGAAATCCTCAACACCATATTGTAAGATAGGATTGAAGTATCCCATCAGGATCAAAGGAATTGAAACTGACTTTCTAATATCTTTTAATTGATTAAACAGAATTTCTGATGTCATTCCATTTCTTAAAGCTTGAGTTGAACTTTCCTGAATGGTTGGACCATCAGCTAACGGATCACTAAAAGGTAATCCTATCTCAATCATATCAACACCACTTTGTTCTAAATTTTGAATGATAGTAACACTGTCATCAAGATTAGGATAACCTGCTGTAAAATATATGGAAAGTAACTTTTTCTTTTCTTCTAATTTCTGGTTGATTCTGTTCACTATTTAAAGTTTAAAAAATTTAATAAAAGTATCCAAATCCTTATCACCTCGACCGGAAAGACTAACAACTATAATGTTATCTGGACTAAAAGTTTGCTTCTCAAAAATTGCAAGAGCATGAGAGCTTTCAATTGCTGGAATGATACCTTCTAATTTGCAGAGCTCTAGACCTGCTTTCATGGCATCATCATCTGTAATAGAAATAAATTCTGCACGACCAGACTTGTACAAATGTGCATGCATTGGACCAACTCCTGGATAATCCAACCCAGCAGAAATAGAATAAGGTTCCGTAATTTGGCCATCGTTGGTTTGCATCAACAAAGTTTTACTACCATGAATAATACCTTCTTTTCCTAAAACAGAAGTTGCAGCACTTTC
>JARRKS010000165.1:0-6771 GCA_037387865.1 Flavobacteriaceae bacterium | reverse complement strand
GCTGAAAATGATGGCACAGGTTCTGTAATTCCCGCTTCAGTTCCTGCAACTTTGGCGGTATACCCAGAAATGAAATGATAAGCAGCTTGTCCAGGATTTAGTTTAGAAACTGGAGGTAATACACCAAAGGCATCACAAGTTAAAAAGAAAATATTTTTAGGGTTTTTAGCCAATGATGGTTCTTGAATATTGTCTATATGATAAATTGGATAGCTTACCCTAGTATTTTGAGTAATAGATTTATCCATATAATCTACATCTCCATTGTCTTTTAAAACAACATTTTCTAATAAAGCTCCTGGCTTTATAGCTCTGAAAATATCGGGTTCTTTTTCTTCTGTTAGATCTATAACCTTCGCATAACAACCTCCTTCAAAATTAAAAATGGTATTGTCGGCTGTCCAACCATGCTCATCGTCGCCAATTAGTTTTCTTTCAGGATCAGCTGATAATGTTGTTTTTCCTGTTCCAGACAAGCCAAAGAAAATAGCAGTTTCACCATCTTCACTAACATTAGCAGAGCAATGCATTGGTAACACATTTTTATCTATAGGTAAAATCATATTCAAGGCAGAAAAAATGCCTTTTTTCATTTCTCCTGTATAAGCAGATCCTCCAACCAAAGCCACTTTTTTAGTAAAATTAATAATAGAAAAATTGCCTTGACGTGTGCCATGAATTTCAGGATTAGCTTCGTATCCTGGTGCACATAGTACTAACCAATCTTCATCAAAATTTTCCAATTCGTCAGAATCTGGTCTTAAAAACATATTATAAACAAACATGTTAGACCAAGGGTACTCTGTTATAGTTCTTACATTGGTTCTATAATTAAGATCTGCACACACATAACCATCTCTAACATAAATTTCCTTACCTGAAAGATATTTTACAATTTCGTCTTGCAATACATCAAATTTTTCTGGATCAAAGGGTTTATTTATTTTTCCCCACCAGACGCGATCTTTGGTATAGTCATCTTTAACTAAAAATCTGTCTTGGGGTGATCTTCCCGTAAATTTTCCTGTATTTACAGCAAGTGTTCCATTAGATGTTTCTTTTCCCATTCCTTTTTCAATGGTGATTCTTTGCAACTCCGCAGGTGATAGGTTCCAATTGGCTATGACATCTTTTAATCCATACTTCTCTAAATCTTTTTTAGAGTCATTTTTAAATTTTTGCATAATAATTGTAATTAGTTTTAAAAGGATAAAATTATTGTAATCATGCCGTAATAACTATGACATAAGTCATTCCGAACCGATTATTTTCCTTTCTTTTTTTGGTAATATACTTAAACTTTTTTATTCACCGTCTGTTAACAACTTCCGTTTTCTATACTCGTAAATAATTGTATTTTTACACGTACAAAAAACCAAATCACTTCATGGGAAAAATCATAGCCATTGCTAACCAAAAAGGCGGTGTAGGAAAGACAACAACGTCTGTAAATTTAGCAGCTTCGCTTGGTGTCCTCGAGAAAAAAGTATTACTCATAGATGCAGATCCACAGGCCAATGCAACCTCTGGATTAGGCATAGATGTAGAATCTGTAGACATTGGAACCTACCAGCTATTAGAACATGCAAATACTGCAAAAGAGGCTATTGTCAAGACCGAAACTCCTAATCTAGATATGATACCTGCTCATATAGATTTGGTTGCCATAGAGATAGAGTTAATAGATAAAGAAGAGCGAGAATATATGCTTAAAAAAGCATTGTTGGAGATAAAAGACGATTATGACTTTATACTTATAGATTGTGCGCCTTCATTAGGTCTTTTAACACTTAATGCACTTACTGCTGCAGATGCCGTTATTATTCCTATTCAATGCGAGTATTTTGCGCTTGAAGGGCTCGGAAAACTATTGAATACAATAAAAAGTGTTCAGAAAATCCATAATCCAGCATTAGATATTGAAGGCTTGTTACTTACTATGTACGATTCGCGTTTACGTTTATCTAATCAAGTGGTTGAAGAAGTTCAAAAACACTTTAATGATATGGTTTTTAAAACCATTATTCAGCGTAATGTACGTTTAGGTGAAGCACCTAGTTATGGTGAAAGTATAATTAATTATGATGCTAGTAGCAAAGGTGCGAGTAATTACTTAAGTTTGGCAAAAGAAATGATTAATAAAAATTCCTAATTATGGCGAAAGCAACTAGGAAACAAGCTTTAGGTAGAGGATTGTCGGCGCTTTTAAAAGACCCTAGTAATGATATTTCATCAGTTCAAGATAAGAACGCAGACAAAGTTATTGGTAGTATCGTAGAACTGGATATTAATGCCATAGAAGTCAATCCGTTTCAGCCAAGAACAAACTTTAACGAAGAGTCATTACGCGAATTAGCTTCCTCAATCAAAGAACTTGGTGTTGTTCAACCTATAACCGTAAGAAAACTAGGATTTAATAAGTATCAATTGGTTTCTGGAGAGCGCCGTTTTAGAGCTTCAAAATTAATCGGTCTAGAAACAATTCCTTCATATATCAGGATTGCAAACGATCAGGAATCGTTAGAAATGGCATTAGTAGAGAATATTCAGCGCCAAGATCTGGATCCTATTGAAATTGCATTGTCTTACCAACGATTGATTGACGAAATAAATCTTACACAAGAAGAGATGAGTGTACGTGTTGGCAAAAAACGCTCAACCATTGCCAATTATTTGCGCCTTTTAAAGTTAGATCCAATTGTTCAAACAGGAATGCGTGATGGCTTTATCTCCATGGGGCATGGTCGTGCCATTATTTCTGTAGAAGACCAAAATACACAGCTAAATATTTACGAAAAGGTTATTACAAAAAAGCTGTCTGTAAGAGAAACCGAAAATTTAGTGCGTAATTACGCTTCAAAAAAAGTAACTTCCAAGAGCTCAAATCCTCAAGAAGAGCTCCCAAAGTTTATTAAAAATGGTATAAAAGAGTTTTCAGAATACTTTGGACACAAAATAGACGTTAAAGTTTCTAATAACGGAAAAGGGAAAATTACAATTCCGTTTCATTCAAAAGAAGATTTTAATCGTATAAAAAAATTGGTAGAACGTGCAAAGTAAATTTGTAATAACAACCTTATGCACTTTATTTTTCTGCTTTTCTACTTTTTCTCAAGAAGACAAGGATGAAAAAGAAAAAGATAGTAAATACAACCTTCAAACCGAAGAAATTAGAGTTGAAACAGCTTCAATTGAAAGCGAACCTTTTGACCCTTTGAGTCCTTCAACAGCAGCTTTCTATTCTGCGGTACTTCCTGGTCTTGGTCAAGCTTATAACAAAAAATATTGGAAAATTCCCATAATCTATGCTGCACTTGGAACCAGTATTTATTTTATATAGATAACACCAATGAGTATAACAGATACAGAGATGCCTATAAGCGTAGATTAGCTGGCTTTAAGGATGACGAATTTTTCGGTCGCGTAACAGATGATGGCTTGCGTAATGCTCAAAAACAGCTCAATAAAAACAGAGAAATATCTATTTTTGTTGCCATTGGTATTTATGCCCTAAATATTATTGATGCTAATGTTGATGATAACTTATCTTTGAGGCCTCACTATAAAATTAATGAGTTTGATTATAAAAGTAGTGATGTTGGACTAACACTAAATTTTCAATTTTAATGAAATTAGCCATACTCGGATACGGAAAAATGGGTAAGACCATAGAACGCATAGCTAAAGAGCGCGGTCATGATATTGTGATTATTGCTGATGTAGATACAGTCTATGATATTACCAAAGCCGATGTTGCAATAGATTTTAGTGTTCCAAAAGTAGCTTTAAATAATATTTCAAATTGTTTAAACAACAATGTTCCAGTAATTTCAGGAACTACAGGATGGCTGCAAGATTACGATAAAGCGGTTAGTCTGTGTAAAGAAAAAAATGGTGCTTTTATCTATGCATCAAATTATAGTTTGGGTGTAAACATTTGATGAACAATTTATCTCAATATAATATTGATATTGAAGAAATTCATCATACACAGAAATTGGATGCTCCAAGCGGTACAGCTATTTCGTTGGCTAATGATATTATTGACGAACATAAAAAATATAATCAATGGTCTTTGAATGAAAATAAAGAAGGTTCGATTCCTATTGTCTCAAAACGAATAGAAAATGTACCAGGTACGCACACCATTAATTATGAAAGTAAAGTAGATAACATCAATATTAAGCATACTGCTCATAGCAGGGATGGTTTTGCGCTTGGAGCAGTAATAGCCGCCGAATGGATTTTAGGTAAAACTGGGGTTTTTAGCATGAAAGATGTGTTAAATATTGGTTAATACTTAAATTTTTGGTAACAAAAAAGAGTGTTTTTCCACTAACTAAAAAATTAAAACTAAAGAATTATGACATTATCAGAATGGGGAATATTCTTCTTAATACTTCAGTTAATCCATGGTTTAGGAACATGGAAACTATATATTAAAGCAGGACGAAAAGCTTGGGAAGCGTTTGTACCAGTTTACAATGCCATGGTTTTAATGAAAATTATAAATAGATCTGTTTGGTGGACTATTTTACTTTTCTTACCTATTGTAAACCTCATTATGTTTCTTGTGGTTTGGGTTGAAACAGCACGTAGCTTTGGAAAAAATACCTATTTAGATACATTTTTGGCTGTTGTGACTCTTGGATTTTACAATTACTATTTAAATTATGTTGCAGATGTACAATATGTTGAAGATAGAAGTTTACATCCAAAATCAGGTTCTGGAGAATGGGTAAGTTCAATTTTGTTTGCTATTGTTGCGGCTACCATTGTACATACCTATTTTATTCAGCCTTATACTATTCCATCGTCTTCATTGGAAAAATCGTTGTTGGTCGGTGATTTTCTGTTCGTAAGTAAATTTCATTATGGAGCACGTGTACCAATGACAACAGTTGCTGCACCAATGGTTCATGACACAATTCCACTGTTAAAAAAGAAATCATATCTCTTTGATGACCATTATGAGAAAAGAAATTCATCATGGAAAAATAAGTTACAATTGCCATACATGAGGATTCCTGGCTTCGAAAAAATAGAACGAAATGAAATTGTTGTATTTAATCAGCCAGCAGATACGTTGTTGGACATGAACGATTTTAATCCAGATAGAAATTATTACAAACCTATTGATAAGAAAACCAATCTTGTAAAACGCTGTGTTGGAATTCCAGGAGATTCTCTTGAGGTTCGTGATGGTTATGTGTATATAAATGGTGAAAAGAACGTATTACCAGATAGAGCGCATTTACAATTCAGTTATTTTGTTCAGCCAAAGTCCACCCAGTTTGATCCTAAATTCTTGAAAGAAAGATATGATATCACAGATAATTTTGGCATCATTAATAACCAGAACACATATTACTTTTCTGCAATTTCTGATGAAGCTTTAGCCAAGTTTAAAAACAACCCAAATGTGGTAAGCATAACACCTAACATAAAAGAAAAAGGTGTTAGAGACACAAGCATTTTTCCTCATAATCCTAACTATAATTGGAATGTCGATTTTTTTGGACCACTATATATTCCAGAAAAAGGAAAAACTATTGATATTAATACGGATGTATTACCACTTTACAAACGTGTGATCACAGAATACGAAGGCAATTCTTTACAGATAAACGGAAATCAGATTTTAATTAACGGAGAAATAGCTAATACTTACACATTTAAGCAAGATTACTACTGGATGATGGGAGACAATCGTCATAATTCTATTGATGCCAGAGCTTGGGGATTTGTTCCTTTTGACCATGTAGTAGGAAAACCAGTCTTTATCTGGATGAGTTGGGATGGACTTAAAAATCCGCGATGGGAACGTTTCTTCACAACGGTACATGGAAGTGGTAAAGCAACGTCTTATTTTATTCCGTTCTTGGTTTTATTATTTGGTTGGATTGGATTTAGTAAATGGAGAAAGCGTAAAAAAGAAAAACAATAGGTATTGGATAAATGAACATTGTCATCCATCCAACTTACTTTCCTAATATAGCTCATTTTATAGCTTTAGTTAAGGCCGATGAAGTCACGTTTGAAGTTGATGATAATTACCAAAAACAAACCTATAGAAACCGAAGCTATATTTACGCAGCTAACGGTAAATTGTTGCTGAATATCCCTATAATCCATACCCAGAAGAATAGGCAGAAATATCGCGATGTAAAAATTGCCAATGTATCTAAATGGCAGGAATTACATTGGAAATCATTGGAATCAGCCTATAGGACTTCACCTTTTTTTGAGTTTTATGAAGACGAATTAAAACCATTGTTTACAACAAAGGCAAAATTTCTTATGGACTTTAATTTTAAGTGTTTTGATACTATTTGTGATTGCTTGCAATTAGATTTAAACACTACTAAAACACATAAATTTGAAAAAGAGATTTCTGATAAATTAGACTACAGAAAATTAGTAAATGCAAAAAAAGAGCAGCTATTTGAATTTGATAAATACACGCAAGTGTTTACCAACAAACATGGCTTTATCTCTAATTTAAGTATTTTAGATTTACTATTTAATGAAGGTCCTAATGCAACACAGTATTTACAATCTCAAGAATTAAATCTGTAATGATCCAACATGTAATTCACTACGGAATTCATTTTTTAATTCCTTTGATTATTGCTCTAATTTTCTTTAAATCAAAATGGAAAATAGCCTATTTGATCATGATTTCTACTATGTTAATTGATTTAGATCACCTTTTTTCTAATCCAATTTTTGATCCTGATAGATGCAGTATCAATTTTCATCCAATGCATT
>JARRKS010000164.1:0-6359 GCA_037387865.1 Flavobacteriaceae bacterium | reverse complement strand
TTTCTAGTTTTGTTCTGCCTGTTGGGGCAACAATTAATATGGATGGGACCAGTTTGTATCAAGCAGTTGCTGCTGTTTTCATAGCTCAAGCACTTGGTTTTGATTTAACTTTTGCCGATCAGCTTACAATTGTGCTCACTGCATTATTAGCATCAATTGGTAGTGCTGCTGTTCCAGGGGCAGGTATGGTTATGCTAGTTATTGTATTGGAAGCTGTTGGCTTTCCAGCAGATAAATTAGCTATTGGTTTAGCACTTATTTTTGCAGTGGACAGACCTTTGGATATGTGCAGAACCGTGATTAATGTTACTGGAGATGCTACCGTGTCTATGTTAGTTGCAAAATCTGTAGGTAAACTTGGAGAACCAAAGATTAAAAATTGGGATGACAATTATGAAGACGTTAAATAAGCGGAGAATCAAATTTTTTAATTTTGTATGAATCACTTATCTTGAGCTTTGTCGAAAGATCTTTATAAATAATATTAAATTTTAATTTGATGAATGTTTGTTTTTTAATGTATCCTTGGGAAAATATTGATCCAGAAAACGATACAAGCCTTGCTTTAATTAAAGAATGCTCAAAACGAGGTCATGGAGTTGCATTATGTACACCAGCCAACCTAACCATTAGAAATAGTGTAACTAATGCTTTTTGTACTGTTGTAGGTAGAATGGATAAAGTCCCTAATTCGTTGAAATCGTTTTATAAGAAAGCAGAAATAAGAGAAGAAATGTTACCTCTTGCTGGATTTGATGCTATATTCTTTAGAGCTAATCCGCCATTAGATCCAATAATGCTCAATTTTTTAGATTCAGTTAAGGATGATGTTTTTATTATCAATTCTTTGGAAGGCATGCGAATTGCAAATAATAAACTTTATACAGCTGCTTTTGGTGATACACATAGTAATATTATTCCAAATACTCATGTTTCAAAAAACAAAAGATACCTTGTAAAACAAATTAAGGAATCTAAAGCAGACAAGATGATCTTAAAACCACTTAATGGTTTTGGAGGTTCAGGTGTTATTTTGATTGAAAAATCTGCTATGAGTAATATCAATTCATTGTTAGATTTTTACATTACAAGTTCTGATGGTTCTTCTAATTATGTTATTCTACAAGATTATATAGAAGGAGCCGATCAAGGTGATGTCAGAATTTTATTATTGAATGGTGAACCAGTAGGAGCAATGAAACGTGTTCCAGGTAATGATGATCATCGTTCAAATGTTTCAGCTGGTGGTTCAGTACAAAAGCATAATTTAACAAAGGCTGAAAAAGCATTGTGTAAGCAAATTGGTCCAAAATTGGTTAAAGATGGTTTATACTTTGTTGGCATTGATGTTATTGGAGGCAAGTTGGTTGAAGTCAATGTGATGTCGCCTGGTGGTATTACTTATATGAATAAAGTATATAAAAGTAAAGTCAAGGTAGAAGAAAAAATAATTGATTTTTTGGAGAGTAAAGTACTAGATAATCTTGAAGCATTTAACAGGCGATCTCGTCTTCGGAAAACTGTTGAAGATGCATAAAACCTATGGAAAACACTATTAGTTTAGCAAATCCCTTTGTTTCAGCTTCATGGTTGCATGATAACTTAAATGCATCAAATCTAGTTATTTTAGATGCTTCGTTTCCACAATCTGAAAGTCAAATACCAAAGACACGATATTTTGATATTCAAAAAAAGTTTAGTGAAGTAGATGCTCCTTTTCCAAATACACTTCCCTCTGAAAAGCAATTTGTAGTGGAGGCCAAAAAACTTGGTATAAACAACGATAGTGCTATTGTAGTTTATGACGACAAAGGAATTTATTGGAGTGCAAGAGTTTGGTATATGTTCAATGCTTTTGGACATGCCAATGTGGCTGTATTAAGTGGTGGACTTCCAGAATGGATTAAACTAGGTTTCGAAACAATATCTAAAAAAGATTATGAAATAGAGTCTGGAAATTTTACAGGAAATTACAATCCAAAGTCTTTTAAGTTTTTTGAAGATATAAAACAGGACTCTCAAGATATTAATCATACTATTGTTGATGCGAGGTCGGAAGCTAGATTTAAATGTCTTGAGTCAGAACCTAGAGAAGGTTTAAGAAGTGGTACAATTCCTAATTCTATCAATTTACCATATACAAGCTTATTGAATAATGGCTGTATAAAAGATGAGGAAGAAATAAAAAAGATTTTTAAAGCTTTAGTTAAAAAAGATAGTCAATTAACGTTTTCATGTGGTTCAGGCATAACGGCTTGTGTTTTAGCTCTAGGAGCAAAAATGGCTGGATATCATGATATTTCGGTTTATGATGGTTCTTGGACAGAATGGGGAAGTTTAACTAATGAGTAATGCCATGCAAAAACTTTCGGTACAGGAGATAATCCAAAAAATTAAGAACGAAGAGATATTTGATTATGTACATTATGTATCTGCTGCTATACATGATGGCAATCAATTTAGAAAGGAACTTTGGGATAACTGTTTGCATACAGAATATGAACGTTGGTTTGAAGAAGATCCATGTACCAAGACCATGGTAAAAAATCATCCTATTGTCATTGCTGGATGTGATTCTCGCTTTGAATATGATCTCAATCGCCCACCAGAAGAAGCCGTCTTTGAAACTGCTTGGGGAAAACAACTCTGGAAAAATCCTCTATCAGAAGATATGAAAACAACAAGCCTTAAAAAGCATAACAATTTTTTTCAGGTTGTTGAAACTTTAATTAATAAACTTGAAAATAAATTTGGTGTTTGCATAGTTTATGATATGCATAGCTATAACTGGAGACGTTGGGATAGAGAAGTACCAACTTGGAATTTAGGTACAAGCAATATTGACAATGATAGATTTAGTAGTGATATAGAACTTTGGAGACAAAGCCTATCAGGAATTAAGTTTCCCGAAAATATTAAATCCACAGCAAAAATCAATGATACATTCTTTGGTAATGGATATTTCTTGAAATTTATTACCAAAAACTTTAAAAATACATTAGTTTTGGCAACTGAAATTGCAAAGGTATATTGTCATGAATATGACCAAATAATATATCCAGAAGTTATTACAGTTGTTGAAAAAGAATTAAGAATTCGTTTGCCTGAACACGCCTCAGTGTTTTACCAAAAGCATTCAAATTAAATGATAGAGCAAAAGCTTATTGAAAAGTATCAAAGCTTATTTGATATTGATGCTAATCTAAATAGATTGGTAAAGAATATTGAATTACTCAAGTATATCAACCCCTTAAATATTGAGAGTGAGAAGAAAAAATTCTTTGCCTCAAAGTTTAAATACAATCCTGATTTTCATTATCCGAAACTAAAGTTTAACGGCTACAAACTTCATAGACTATTTTATTCTCAACGTTTAGAACGCATTGAAGACGATGATATAAGACAACTATATGAAGATATAATCTATGAGTATTCTGGACTTATAGAATGCATTGAAACCATTAATCACGGAAAAAAATTCTACTATAACAGTTTAAAAAGTTTTGGTACACCAACAGAGGTCGATATAGAAAACGCCAGGTTTATTCTTCGGTTTGATGATTCAGAATTTGATGAAGATATGCTTCCTATGTATAATGCAGAAGAAGCTAAAATCTATTTTGAAGAATTCTCAAGACGCTATGACTTTAAATATAAAATAAAACTATCTACAAACATTTCGGCAGCAGCTATGGTGCTTAATAATATGCAAACCCTTGTATTAAGAAAGAACCATAAGTTTAGTAAAAATCAGCTTAAAGTATTGTCTAATCATGAAATTGGTGTTCATTTAGTAACAACGTTTAATGCACTTGAGCAACCACTTAAAGTATTTTCTAATGGTTTCCCAAACAATGTAGAAACCCAAGAAGGTTTAGCTGTATATTCAGAATATATGTCTGGCTGCTTAACCTTAACACGTTTAAAAGAATTAGCTTATCGTGTTATATCTGTAGATAGCTTGATAAAAGGATATTCATTTGCCGATACTTTTGATTTGTTGGTAAATCAGTACAAACTAAACAAAAATAAAGCTTTTGTTATTACTTTACGAGTGCATAGAGGTGGCGGTTTTACTAAAGATCATTTGTATTTACCTGGATTAAAAAAAGTATATCAGTTTGCAAAAAATGAAAACTTAAACGATTTGCTTACAGGAAAAGTATCTATAGAATATCTGCATACCATTAAAAAACTTCAAGATAATGGTTTGGCTGTTCCTTCAAGATATATTACAGATGCATACCAATCAAACAAAGAACTTAATAGAAATCTGGATTTTATACTAAAGAGTTTGAAATAGTTTAATCTATTCTGAATGAATACATTATGCATTTCGAAGATGTTTTCTGCAAAATTAAATCTTTCAACAAATATATAAACGAATGGTCGACTTTTTGAAAATCATAAGATTAACATTCATTATATTTGAAACAAATTAATGTGCTATTAATTTTTGGTTGGTTTAGTTAGTTTAAAAAATCCTTAAGAAAACTTTCTTAAGGATTTTTTATATTCAATTATGATGTAAGCTTATTTGTTCTGAAGAGCTTCAGTTATCTTCTTGGTATATTCTTTAGCATTCTTCGTTACATCTTTAGGATCTTCAATTTTTGTAGTCACCACAGCTGCTAATTGCTTACCATCTGCTTGTGTTAGATCATAAGCTACTGATTCTAATATAAAGGTCTTTACTGTAGATGTTGTTGTTGTACTAGGTGTATATGAACCAAAAGTTGAATAAGAATATGGATGATGGTAATAACCATAAAAACCACCATAATACATCGGATAGTAAGCTGAATATGTTCCACCAGCATAATAACCACCATCTGTTGTAGTTCTTGTTGATTCTTGATAGTCCTTTACTACAGTTAGCACAATACCATCGTATCCTTCATTCTTCAAAAAGGCTGTGAAGTTTGTTTTTTGCTGTTCTGTTAGCTCTTTTTCAGGATTCAAATTCGCAGGAAACACAGAATAACTAGAGGTTGCTTTAAAACCACTGGCTGTTAATTGTTTTGTGATCTCACTTTCAAAAGCTATTCTAGCCTGATTGTTGGCAGTTCTGGCTATAACAAGTATATTATTATCTCTCATTTCTGACGCTGTATCAGATTTCCATGCATCCAATACTTTAACTCCTGAACATCCAAAAAAGAAGGTAAATAATAAGATTGTTGAAATAAATTTAAAGGTCTTTTTCATAATTAATGATAAAAAGGATTAATAAAAATTTTTAAAAACTATAGCCCAAAGATACACCATATCTCATAGCAGGCAATACAAAATCTACTATTTCATTAATTTTAGATAGTCTAAATTCAAGGTCTATACTACCAAAGTAATTTTCAAGAGCTTCATTAAGGTCATCATAAAACTCATCAGGTAGATCCTCTTTGTTCTTCATGGTATATTTATGCCATACAACTCCAGGACCAGCAATTAAGAAATCGATAGTAAATCGTTTACCTATAGGTAATTTATAACCAACCATGAAACCAAAAGAGGTAATCCTTAACTTTGTGTCAAATAAAAAGTCATAATCAATATCTTGACTATCTGTATATATTCCAGCCAAATCTGACTGAAAAGCATTATGTTTTACATAGGCACCAAAGTAAAAACCATCCAGTCTATTACTTCTTGTTTTATTGATATAATAACGTACTTCTGGAATGAATTTAAAACCATTATATGTAATATCTCCAGTTTTTAATCTTGGCCTATCAATACCTGATATTTGTATTAAACCTTCTTCAGTTTTGAGACCAATTCCAAAATTGACAGAAAAATGTTCGCCTAATGCCCGCTCGTATGAAAACTGAAAGGTACCATCAATTAAATCGATAATATCCATACTTATTTCATTTTTAAACATGTTTTCTTTTTCAGCTTCTTGGGAGAATGCTACGGAACTCATCAAAAATAATAGAATGAGCAATTTATAATTCTTCATGGTCAATTAGTTATTTGTTAAGCAATAATAAAATACAAAAGTAAAGTTAGCACTTTTTATGGTTCAATTGTAGATTTTGAATAAAAGCGGAAAAATTATTTAGCAGAAAAGCATATTTATCGTTAATCTGCAAAATTCATCGTTTTTTTACCGTTCGTCGACTAAATACCAACTTTTTGGATAAAAAATCAACCTCCTAAATCCTATTTTTTATCAAAATCGATAAAAAATGTGCATTTCGTCGATGTTTTTTGTTTTCGTAAAGTTTTTATCAAATAGTTTGGAGTTTAAACGATTATATTTCTGTACAGACGCTTCATCATATACTTTTACCTCGTTGAACGATTACAAAAACAATATTATGAAACGTTTATTACTACCAGTTTTAATTTTATCTTTT
>JARRKS010000163.1:0-4239 GCA_037387865.1 Flavobacteriaceae bacterium | reverse complement strand
TGTCACAGGAGCTATGGCTTTTGGGCATCCGGCTGTGTTTATGGGGGTTTTGCAAACCAAGGGTTCAAATGCTCAAGACATAATTAAAAACATTAAAGTTTCTTTGGATGGTATTATAAATAATTTACCGAAAGGCATTAAAATTTCTATTCCAGTTGATAATAGCTTATTTCTAACAGCATCAATAGATAAGGTTGTAATAACGTTAATAGAAGCATTCCTACTGGTATTTTTGGTAGTGTTTATTTTTTTACAAGATTTACGTTCCACACTTATTCCAGCCATTGCAGTTCCAGTATCCATTATTGGCACGTTTTTCTTTTTAAACCTATTTGGATATTCCATAAATTTATTAACCTTATTTGCTATTGTTTTAGCCATTGGAATTGTAGTTGACGATGCGATAGTTGTGGTTGAAGCGGTTCATGCCAAAATAGACCACGGTGAGAAGAATGCCAAAAAAGCAACATTGACTGCCATGCATGAAATAGCAGGCGCCATTGTATCTATTACCTTGGTAATGGCAGCGGTATTTATTCCGGTAACATTTGTACAAGGATCAACAGGTGTGTTCTACAAGCAATTTGGGGTTACCCTGATAATTGCCATTCTTATTTCGGCTGTAAATGCCTTAACTTTAAGCCCTGCTTTATGTGCATTGTTCTTAAAACCCCATAATGAAGAAGAGGAATTAAAAAGCAAAAACCCGATGCAGCGTTTTCATGCCCTTTTTAATCGCGGATTTAAAGCCACGGTAAATAAATATGAAAACTCTCTTAAATTTCTTTTTAAAAGAAAATGGATTCCAGTACTCTTATTAATTATAGCCATTGTTGGTATTTTTTGGGCTTCCAAAACCACGCCAACGGGCTTTGTTCCAAATGAAGATAGAAGTATGATTCTTGCAAATATTGAATTACCATTGGGGGCATCTTTGGACAGAACCAATGAGGTAGTACAGGAACTATATAACAAATCACGAGATCTTCCGGCAATTGAAGATGCTGGTTTCATACAAGGGCGAAGTTTAATAAGTGGTTCAGGAAGTAATTATGGTATGGCGTTTATAAAACTTAAGGAGTTGTCAGAACGCAAGGATCCGTCATTGTCAACCGAGGCTACTATAGGCAAATTATTTGGGATAGCTTCTACTATTAAAGGGGCCAATATAATATTCTTTACTCCACCAAGTATTCCGGGGTTTGGTTTTTCTGGAGGTTTTGAAGTCAATTTGTTGGACCGTTTTGGAGGCGAATTTACCGAATTGGATAAGGTCAATAAGGAATTTATTCAGTCCTTACTGAAGCATCCTGAAATCCAATATGCGCAATCATCTTTTAATACCAATTATCCGCAATATGAAATGGAAGTCAATGTGCCTTTGGCCAAAGAAAAAGGGGTAGCAATTAATAGTATATTTTCTACTTTACAAGGTTATATTGGCGGTATTTATGCTTCAGATTTTGCACGATTTGGAAAACAATTCCGTGTCTATCTTCAGGCATTACCAGAAGATCGCGCTAATCAAGATGATTTAAATAGCATGTATGTGAGAACCGATACCGGAGAGATGGCGCCAATTACACAGTTTGTGACATTAAAACGGGTGTATGGCCCACAATCAGTAACACGTTTTAATTTGTTCAACTCTACAAAATTATCGGGAGGCACAAATGCAGGATATAGTTCTGGCGATGCTATTAGGGTCATTGAAGAGGAAGCAGCAAAATTACCTAGTAATTATGCGGTTGATTATTCTGGATTAACGCGTGAAGAGATCAAAGCTGGAAACCAAACAACCTTTATTTTTATATTAAGCATTCTGTTTGTTTACTTTTTGCTCTGTGCACAATACGAAAGTTATTTTTTACCATTTGCCGTTATATGCTCCCTTCCACTTGGGGTTTTTGGAGCCTACTTTAGTACCAAAATGATGGGTCTTGAAAACAATATTTATTTCCAGATTGCTCTGATCATGCTTATTGGTTTATTGGCCAAAAATGCCATACTTATCGTGGAATTTGCTCGTCAAAGGCGTGAGCAAGGAGAAAGTCTGGTTGATTCGGCAATGCTTGGTGCGAAAGCGCGTTTACGCCCCATTTTAATGACCTCTTTTGCATTTATATTTGGTCTGATGCCTTTGGTTTTGGCCAAAGGAGTTGGTCATGAAGGCAATAACTCCATTGGAACAGGTGCTGTTGGAGGTATGTTTATTGGAACGATTTTAGGAATATTCGTAATTCCGGTATTGTATGTATTGTTCCAATGGTTGCAAGAAAAAATTACGGGTAAATCCTCAATTGTGGTTATAAATAATGAAGACTAAACGTATGATATCAGTTATAAAAAATAGAATGCTGCATAAAGTAGGTGCTATTTTAGTTGTTTCTTTGACTTTACAAAGTTGTTTTGTTGCCAAAGAATATGAACGACCAAATTTAGATGAAACCCAAAACCTATTTAGAACCGATCAATTGTCAACTGATAGTGTTTCCATGGCTAATGTTTCTTGGAAAGCATTATTTACTGATCCTTTTTTAACACAATATATTGAAGAAGGGTTGCAAAATAATATTGACATTCGCATTGCTATCCAACAAATGGTCGCTGCTGAAGCTTATCTTAAACAAGGAAAGGCAGGGAATTTACCAAGTATCAATGCTAATGCTTCTTTAACACACCAAGAGTTGGCCAAAAACAGTCAGTTTGGTCAAGTGTTCGATGGTTCAATCGAGCAATTTGATTTATCCGCTAACTTGTCATGGGAAGCCGATATCTGGGGAAAAATATGAAGCAACATAAGAGCTTCTCAAGCCAGCTATTTAAAAAGTGTGGCAGCACATCAGGCGGTGAAAACAAAACTCGTATCCAACATTGCCACTAATTATTATCAGCTTTTAGCTTTGGATCAACAACTGGAAATTACAAAACAAACTATAGCTACCCGTGAAACCAGCGTTGAAACCATAAAAGCATTGAAAGAAGCGGGACAAGTTACACAAGTTGCCGTCGACCAAAATATTGCACAATATAATAATGCTTTGGCTTTAAAAGTAGATATTGAAACGGCCATTTTTAAAACTGAAAATGTATTGAGTATCCTTTTAGGAAAAGCACCACAACATTTTGAGAGAGGCGTATTGAATACACAATCTATTGATATTGAAATGAAGTTGGGAGTTCAAGCCACTTTATTGAGCAACAGGCCAGACATAATGGCTGCCGAATATGGACTTATGGAATCTTTTCAACTTACAAATGTCGCTAGGAGCAATTTTTATCCGTCCTTAACTATTTCAGCGACTGGAGGTTTTCAAAGTATTGAACTCGATCAATGGTTAAATGCCAATTCCTTGTTTGCAACTTTGGTTGGAGGATTGGCACAACCCGTTTTTAACCAAAGGAAAATTAAAACGCAATACGAAGTGGCCAAGGCACAACAAGAGCAGGCCTTGTTAAACTTTAAGCAAAGTTTGTTGGTAGCAGGAAGTGAAGTTTCTAATGCGCTGTATGATTATCGTGCCGAAGCCGAAAAATATACATATAGAGAAAAAGAAGTTGAAGCATTACGCAAAGCCGAATATAACTCGGAAGAATTGCTTAAAAACGGTTATGCCAATTATTTGGATTTGTTAATAGCAAGACAAGCGGTACTAAACTCGGAATTGAATGTTATTGACAGTAAACAAGTACATTTCTCAAAGGGCGAGAGTGCGTAGCACGTAGCAATTTGAGTCGGCTTTAGCCGAATGTACTTCAACGGTACAGTATAAAGGGCGTTTTAATGCCCTTTATACATTGTTGTAGCCAGTTATTCTATATCAAAAATCACCTTATGTAATTGCCCTTCAGTAAATTTGAATTTTCCTTTATTCGCATATTCTTCATTAACAGGAAGACCTTCATCGCGGCCGATATCAAAAGTTTCATGGCCGGTAAAAGCAGCATAAACAGTCGCTTTAATGTCCATTTCACCGACCTTCTCGTCGTTGATGAAGAATTCAACTTTTGAAGGACCATTCAGTTTTTTCTCTTTCATGGTATGTTTCAAGGTGATTTTAAGCTCACCATCAGGCATGATTACATTCCCATCGAAATCATGCCAATAGAGACCAAGGGTAGAGTAGCTGTATCTCAACTTTCCGTCTTTTATAAAAAGGGCCTGTCCACCAAGGCGCTCTCCCACGGCCTAAATTACACCTTCCGTTGTTCTATCGGCGGTGATATAGGCATTTATTT
>JARRKS010000162.1:0-5593 GCA_037387865.1 Flavobacteriaceae bacterium | reverse complement strand
ATAAGTGCAGGAATTCCCCATCTATTATTGTCGATTACAAATTTTTGTAAATCGTTTATCATTTTTGCAGAACGAGGATAAATATCATGGATTGCACCTACACCCAGATTACCAATTTTAGCTTTTGCTTTAGAAGGAGAGAAATTTTCTTCATCTTTAAAAAATTCACCTTTATACATATCCATTTGGCGGACTTTTTCTTCTAAAGTCATTCTCTTAAGCAAATCTTGTATTCTAGTTTCTACTGAAAGTGTAGAATCTTGAAAAGGGTACTTAAAATCCTGTGAAAAGCTTTTTGTACTATTAAAAATGAATAGCACCAAAATCAATATTGAATTTCTAACATTACTAATCATACTAATTTTCATAAGTTAAATAAGCTGAAACCAACCAATGATTAAATTTATCTTCTGAAGCTAATGTTGCTGGAATTGATATTTTGATTGCATGCTCTCCTTGTTTAAAATCTCCAAGGTCAACAATAAATGGGTCTACCGAAGACCCAGGACACCAATTTGATCTTGAAAGGTCTGACGATGCAATACGTTCTTCAATCAATTTAATCTTATAGGCTTGCGCTTCAAAATCAATATATGAAGCAGAATCCTTTTTTAACCATACTCCTGATGTTGGATTAAAGCGTCTAAACGAGGCACAGTCGTCACGCCAAGGGATAGTATCTAGGATCAATTTGTCATCTAAAAAAACACTATTCTTAATTTTAATGAACTCATCTCCACCTGAATGACCTCCATGCCCAGTAGTTATATAGTAAAGTTTTACATTTTTAGCATCTTTATCAAAATTGAATGTGCTCTCTAAAGAAGTATTAGCAAAAAAATCTGGTAAACTTTGTCCTTCTACATAAGGGACTGTATTTACTAAAGGCATTATTTTTAATGTCTTTAAAGGCCTATTAGAATATATGAAACTTAAATCTACGCTATAACCTTCTTTAGTCCAAGAGTCAATCCAAACGCCAACATAAAACGTTCCAGTTACTTTATTTTTTAAATGGGAAATATCATGTTCCCAAACCACTTCTTTTTCCCATTTTGGTATGTAAACCGGTTTTCTATGCTTTCCTGTTTGGTTACTGTAATGCCCAACACCAAAAGGCGTCATAAAACGTAGTAACTCAAGAGGTGGTTTATAATTTTTTGTTGCTTTTACACCTTTAAATTTTTCAGTAACAAAGGAGGCTTCTGGAAAATCATTCTCTCCTTTAGAAACATCTATGATAGAAATTTCATTTGGATCTGTTATTACAAAACAAGAGCCGGATTTATCCCAACGGTCACCATTAGACCGAACCGTTAATTTTATAGTGACATCTGTTCCTTTTGGAAATTCTGGAACACTTACTTTTTTATAGATGATTCGTCCATTTTGCAAACGCTCGGTATCAGAATCAGTTGGTATTTCACCTCCAAAATTTACATTCTGATTCTTAAAAACTTCATGAAAAATTGCTTCTTGTGTATTACCTATAAAACTACTTGCAATTACTACAAAGGTTGCAATAACATTTTTTAAATTAAATATTGAGTACGGCATAAAATAGATAGTTTTTATTTTAAAATAAATTTTATGGTAATTCTATCAAACATAGGTGTAGTCATTGTATATATAGGTTCTCCTGGTGAAACAGGATAAAAACCCATAATAGCATAAACCAACCATGCAGACATAGTACCTGTATCATCATTGCCAGGAAGACCATGAGGCTTATTTTGAAAATATTTTTGCACCAATTCTTGTACTGTTTTTTGGCTTCTCCACTCTTCTCCCTTTATGTAATTAAACAAAAATGGATAGGCTATATCTGGCTCATTAGCCATATCAAACTGATTTGTGTCAAAAACTTTTTGTAACTGTTGCGTAAAGGCTTTTTTTCCTCCCATTAATTTTATAAGACCTTCTATATCATGAGGCACCATAAACGCATATTGCCAAGCATTGCCTTCAATAAAACCAACATTTTCTGTAAAATTGGCCCCATCTTCTGGCACAAATGGTTCGTACCAATTACCATCTGGGTTTCTAGGTCGTAACAGATTTAAATCTTTATCAAATAGTTTTCTATACGAAATAGAACGACTTTTAAAATGTTTGTAATCGTCTTGTTTACCAAGCTCTTTAGCCAAAAGTGCAATGGCATGGTCTGCGGCATTATATTCTTCGGTAGTAGAAACAGAGCCTCCAAAATTTGTTGTTAAGTATCCTAAATCTATATATTCTTTTAATCCAGGTCTTAATGGATTGTTTTCCAGCTGATTGGCACTTTTTAACATCGCTGTATAAGCTTTCTCAATATCAAAATCCTGAATTCCTTTTAGGTAGGTATCTGTAATAACAATACTTGCAGGGTCCCCAACCATTGTAAAAGTTTCTGTTGAATTTAGTTCCCATTTTGGTAGCCAGCCATTTTCATCATACATTTCCAACATACTTTTAATCATGTTTAATTGCTGTTTTGGATAAACCAAGGACATTAATTGGTGAAGGTTTCTATACGTGTCCCAAAGTGAAAAAACAGTATATCTTGTACCCTGTGTTTTGCTAATCTTACCTGTTTTAATCTCTGGAAATTCACCATTAAAATCATTTAAAGTATTTGGGTGAATTAAAGTGTGGTATAAGGCTGAATAAAAAATTATTTTGTCGTCAGTTGAACCTCCTTCCACATGTATTCTAGACAGTAATCTATTCCATTCATCCTTTGTTTGGTTATAAATGTCTTGAAATGATTTATTGGCTGTTTCATTATCTAAATTCTCACGTGCATTTTTGATGCTGACGTATGAAATTCCAATTTTTACCTCTACAGTATCAGGTTGATCAAATTTATATGAAAAATAAGTTCCAATACTATCTCCAACAACCATTTTGGTCGCATTTTCCATTATCCGGGTTTTTCCATTATATCCCATCCATTGGGCTTCAACTCCTTCATATTTTGAAGGCTTTTTCCAAACCCCAAAATTTTCAGCGGCTTTTGAAAATCTTGCCACAAAATATACTGGATATGCCGACTCTGGATTATTATAACAAAACGAACCGACTGTGCGCATCCCTTCAATTTCTGTAGGTGAAATGACCTGTACCATCGCACCTTGTTCATTGGTAAGCCCTAAACCGAGATTCAACAAAATATTGGCTTGTCCCTTTGGAAAAGAGAATTTACTAACACCAACTCTTTTTGATGCTGTTAATTCCGTCTTAATGTTATATTTATCTATGGTATTACTATAATAACCAGTTTTGGCAATTTCATTAGAATATGTAGAACCATATTTTAAATGGTTAGTTTCAACTTCACCCGTCGTCGGCATCAGTAAGATAACTCCCAAATCTGGACATCCTACACCGCTTAAATTTACATGGCTGAAACCTGTTAAAAACGTATTTTCATGAACATAAGGGTTTGATAACCATCTACTATCTTTTTCTAAAGGTAAATTTTGTGGACCTGCAACGTTAAATGGGCTAATGCTTGCCATTCCTCTTGGTGCAATAGGTCCAGGAAAAGTTGCTCCAAAATTTGAGGTCCCTATAAACGGATTAACATAATCTATTGGTTGCTGTGAGAAGCCAAAAGAAAGCATTAATATAAAAGATAATACTGTGTACTTTTTAATAGTATTCATTGTAAATTTTTAATAACTTTTTACTCCAGATAACTTAAAAACCCAAGCGTATTTACTAGATGGACTATTACGAACTTTTTCTGGAATTATAATTTTAAAGCCTTGGTCAAAAACCTCCCATTTTAAATTAGTTCTGTTTCCTAACATATTAATTTTTGCTCCTTTTTTTGGAGTTAAAGACTCTATAGTGATTTCTGAAGGTATTTTATTTTCACCTTCATCAGCTAAATAAAATAGAAATACATTTCCTTCTTTATTTTGAGTCATACAAATGTTATTCTCTTTATAAGGAGCTATGGGCTTTGTGCTATAAATGGCTACGCCGTTTACATTCATCCAATCTGCATATTCATTTAAGAGGTCATATGCCCCTTGTTGCCACTCTCCTTCTGGAGTTGGTGCAATATTAAGTAATAAATTACCCCCTTTAGCTACAATATCTATGAGCATATGAATACCTTCTCGTCCACTTATATATTTAGCATTTGGTCTATGGGCCCAACCACCACCTGAAATAATACAGGACTCCCATGGATATGGTAATGTTTTTTCAGGTACTCTATTTTCAGGCGTTAAGTAATTTTGATTTTTACCATATACAGCTCTATCTACCACAATTAATCCTGGTTGTTTTTTTCGGGCTTTTGCAACTAACTCATCCATTTGAATATCCTGATTTACCATACGATGCTTCAAGTAGGCTTGATTATCGTTATTAAGTGTTTTTGTAAACCAATTTATAATTTCCTTTTTTGAAGCCTTAGCAACCCATCCTCCATCTAACCAGAGAATATCTATTTTCCCATAATCGGTCATCAGTTCCATAATTTGATTATGAGTAAACTCTACAAACTTATTCCACTTTTCTGGGTTTTCTTCTGGAGAATAGTTAACATTTCTATCCATAGGCGGATACTTTGGATCCCAATAGTATTTAGAATTCCAATCGGGTTTTGAGAAATATGCACCTGCCCATAAGCCTTCGCTTCTAAATGCATCAAAGATTTCTTTTGCAATGTTCGATCTTGGGTTTGACCAAAATGGTGTTTTTGGCGAAGTAATTTTATAATCTGTGTATTTTGAATCAAACATACTAAATCCATCATGGTGCTTTGTAGTAAACACTACATATTTCATTCCAGCATTTTTAGCAGCTTTCGCCCAGTTATCAGGATTAAATTTAATAGGATTGAAAGTGGTTTGAAGTTCTTCGTATTCTTTCTTGTATAAAAAATAATCATTAGGATTACTGCCTTTTGTTCGCTCACACCAACCATATTCTTCAGGACTTAAAGACCAAGACTCTACAATTCCCCACTGGCTGTAAGTACCCCAATGCATGAGTAAACCAAATTTTAAGTCCTGCCATTGCTCTAGCCTTTCTAATACTAATGAATCTGTTTCAGAAACATAACGCTCTTCTTCAAATATGGCTTGTGAAAATGTATTTAAATAAATTAATAACACTAGTAAAAACAACGGTCTTTTCATCTTTTAATTTTTATCAAATTAATCTATTATTCCTTTTCTTTACTAATAGAATAAGGTGTGTTTTCCGGTTTTGAAGCCCATGTCTTATTTGGTGATTTATTCATATCAAACTCTAAATAACCACCATTTTTTATGTCTTCAAAATTTAAAAAGCTATTATCCCAAGATTTTCCATTTAATAATACCGATTCTATATACACGTTATCTTTTGTGTTATTAGCAGCAGAAATAACAAAAGTTTTGTTGTTTTGTAATGTTAATGTTGCCTTTTTAAAGAGTGGACTCCCAATAACATATTCATTAACTCCAGGAGTTACTGGATAGAACCCTAAACTGCTAAACACATACCAAGCCGATGTTTGTCCATTGTCCTCATCGCCACAATAACCATCTGGTGTTGCAGTGTATAGTTTAGTAAGTACCTCTCTTATTTTTTCTTGGGCTTTATAGGG
>JARRKS010000161.1:0-4006 GCA_037387865.1 Flavobacteriaceae bacterium | reverse complement strand
GCCAACATGGACACCGTGGGAACATTTGAAATGGCAAAAGCACTTTTTAAAGAGAATTTATTTACAACTATCCATAAACATTATTCAATTACAGATTGGAATGTCTTTTCATCAAATGCTCCAAAAGGTATAGAAGATTATATGGCAATAAGTACAGGCACAGGTAAAAAAGATGCTGAACGCTTGGCGTCTGTATTTGAATTTAATCCGCAATACAAGTTCATTTGTATTGATGTAGCTAATGGATATTCAGAACATTTTGTGAATTTTGTTAACGAAACACGCAAAAATTATCCTGATAAGGTAATTATAGCTGGTAATGTTGTTACCGGTGAAATGGTTGAACAATTATTACTGTCAGGAGCCGATATTGTAAAAGTAGGAATCGGACCTGGTTCAGTTTGTACTACAAGAGTTAAAACAGGAGTAGGTTATCCGCAGTTGTCTGCAATTATAGAATGTGCTGATGCTGCACATGGTTTAGGTGGACAAATTATTAGCGATGGTGGTTGTACTTCTCCAGGTGATGTAGCCAAAGCCTTTGGAGCTGGAGCAGATTTTGTCATGCTTGGAGGCATGCTTGCGGGTCATGATGAAAGTGGTGGTGAGGTTGTTGAACGTAATGGGAAACCTTACAGGAAATTTTATGGTATGAGTTCTTCTACAGCAATGGAAAAACATACTGGAGGTGTTGCTGATTATAGAGCCAGTGAAGGGAAAACCGTTGAAGTACCCTACAGAGGACAAGTAGAAAATACTTTACAAGATATACTTGGTGGTTTAAGGAGTACTTGTACTTATGTTGGAGCATCACGCTTAAAAGAGCTAACCAAGCGAACCACTTTTATAAGAGTAGCTGAACAAGAAAACAGAATTTACAAAGATGAATAAGTAGATTATTAAATCGTTTCTTCTTTTAGCTTTTTAGTATGATATGACATAAGTCCTTCAATTGGTCTGCGCGCAAAATTTCCAACTTTAAAACCCATTTCTTTACCAATTTCATTTATTTCTTCTTGGGAAAAATATGCTATAGAACCAGCAAAATGAACAAAACAAGTCTTGATCTCTTCTTTATATTGCATAATCATATTGGTTGCAAATAGCCTAACACCTTTTTTGATCAATTCTTTTATATAGCTAGAATCTTTGTTTAAAAACATAAACTCTGCAAAGGTTGCCAGATAAGCATTAGGGTTTGGTTGTTTGTAGAGATTGTATTTGATATAATCTTCTTCAATATTGTATTTTTCAGCAAATGAAACTTTTAATGCTTCTGGCATATGATTAAAATAATAATCTCTAATCAATTGCCGACCATAATAATTTCCAGATGCATCATCCATAATTGTATAACCTAAAGACAATACACGCTGTTCTAGTTCTTTTCCATTATAATAGCTACAATTGGATCCTGTACCCATAATACAAACTACAGCAGCTTCATCATCGCTATTTAAAGTAGCACGTACAGCAGCCATAGTATCTTCTTGCACTTCAATTACAGCATTTAAAAATATAAATTGAAGTACATGTGTTAATAATGTTCTAGGCTTTATAGTCCCACAACCTGCCCCATAAAAAAAGACATGAGTAACTTCAGCTTTATGCTGCATTAATTCAGGACTTTCTTTAATAATTGCTTTTAATTTATTTTCAGGTAAAATGGCTGGGTTTAATCCTTTAGTTCGGATCTTTTCCATTAACTGTGAGCCGTGTTCATCTACTGCAATCCAATCACATTTTGTAGAACCGCTATCAACAACTAGAATCATAATTCAAGAAGATAAACCAAGAGCTTTCATTAAAAAATAAAAGCTCTTTAGTATTAAATATTATATTTTATTAATGTATTCAGCCAAATCAACGAGTTTTGTTGAATAACCAAATTCATTGTCATACCAGGAAATAAGTTTTACAAAATTGTCATTCAGTCCAATACTTGCATTCGCATCGAATGTGCTTGTTTTTGGTTCTGAAACAAAATCTTGTGAGACAACACCTTCTTCTGTATATCCTAAAATTCCTTTTAATTCATTTTCTGATGCTTCTTTTAAAGCGGCTTTAACTTCATCAAAACTTGCACTTTTCTCCAATCTACATGTTAAATCTACTACTGAAACATCAACCGTTGGAACTCTAAAGGCCATTCCTGTAAGTTTTCCGTTTAACTCCGGAATTACTTTTCCAACAGCCTTGGCAGCACCTGTAGAAGCCGGTACAATATTATTAAGCGAAGCACGACCTAATCTAAAATCTTTTTTTGATGGACCATCAACGGTAAATTGTGTTGCTGTAGCAGCATGAACTGTAGTCATAAGACCTTCAACAATACCAAATTTATCGTTAATTACTTTAGCAAGTGGTGCTAAACAATTTGTTGTACAAGATGCATTTGATACTATTGTATCTTGTGCGGTAATTTTATCATGGTTTACACCCATTACAAACATTGGGGCATCTGCAGAAGGTGCCGAAATAGCCACTTTTTTTGCTCCAGCAGTAATATGTGCTTGTGCCTTATCTAATGTTGTAAAAATACCTGTACAATCTAATACAACGTCTGCTCCTACGGCATCCCATTTTAAATCTTCTGGATTACGTTCTGCAGTTACCCTAATTTCATTACCGTTTACAACTAGATTTCCATTTTTAATTTCAATTGTTCCGTCAAATTTGCCGTGAACTGAATCATATTTTAATAAATATGCTAAATGATCTACAGCTAATAAATCATTTATTCCTACCACTTCTATATTTGGCCTATTAACAGCTACTCTAAAAGCTATTCTTCCTATTCTACCAAATCCGTTAATTCCAATTTTTGTTTTTGACATTTTATTTTTAATTATTAATGTTAAGTGGCCATTATTTCAGACACACGTAATAGTTCTAAATTTATTTTTGATTTTCCTTTAATTGCTCTTTCTAATGGGGTTAAAACCATTTCATTATTCTTATAACCAACCATGTAGTTTGTTTTTCCAGCCATTAATGATTCAACAGCCTTTACTCCCATTCTACTTGCTAGGACTCGATCAAAACATGAAGGTGCTCCACCACGCTGCATATGACCCAGAACCGAAACTCTAACGTCATATCCTTCCATATTTTCATCTACATAATCTTTTAATTCAAATACACTTTTTCCTATTTTATCACCTTCAGCAACAATTACTATGCTCGAAGATTTTCCAGAGGATTTACTTTTTCTTAAAGATTCAACAAGTCTTTCTAAACCTAGATCTTCTTCAGGAATTAAAATTTCTTCAGCACCTGCACCAACACCAACGTTAAGGGCAATATGACCTGCGTCTCTACCCATAACCTCAATAAAAAACAGTCTATTATGTGAACTTGCAGTATCTCTAATTTTATCTATTGCTTCTACAACCGTATTTAATGCTGTATCAAAACCTAACGTAGATGACGTTCCGTAAATATCATTATCAATAGTACCAGGAATACCTATTACCGGGAAATTAAATTCTTGGTTAAATATCATACCACCCGTAAAAGTACCATCACCTCCAATTAAGACTAAAGCATCAATGTTTGCTTCTTTAAGTTTGTTATAAGCTTGCTGTCTACCTTCTATAGTTCTAAAAGCTTTAGATCTGGCAGATTTTAAAATAGTACCTCCTTTATTAATAATATCTTTGACACTTCTGGCATTCATTTCTTTAAAATCACCTTCCATTAAGCCTTCATACCCGCGATAAAAACCAACACATTCAATATTATGATAAGCGCATGTTCTAACTACAGACCTAATGGCTGCATTCATTCCTGGAGCATCTCCTCCAGACGTTAAAACACCTATTTTTTTAATACTTTTTGACATGTAATATCAGATTAGAAAAGTAAAACTACTAAACTTATCTTATAAAAATACTATGATTTTAAAGATTTTATGCAATAACAAAAACTCAAACGATTTCGTTAACAAAAATTTTATAAATGTTCATAAAATAAGGATTCAAGCACTAAAGATTAGAGGCTGAAT
>JARRKS010000160.1:0-10554 GCA_037387865.1 Flavobacteriaceae bacterium | reverse complement strand
GAAGCAGTTACTATTGTTCAAAAGGCTATTGATGAATTGAAGCAAGCAGGTCTTGTTGGAGAGAACATAAATGATAGCGGATTCAATTTTCAATTTAAAATTATACAAGCACAGGGCTCTTACATTTGTGGAGAAGAAACCGCTTTAATAAATTCAATTGAAGGGCAGCGCCCAGAAGTACGTGTAAGACCGCCATTTCCAGCTCAAAAAGGTTTGTTTAATAAACCAACAACTGTTAACAATGTAGAGACTTTAGCTGCATTACATTACATTATTTCTAATGGTGGAGAATCTTGGAAAAATATTGGAACAGAACGCTCATCAGGAACTAAATTAGTTTGTTTAGATAGTTTTTTTAACAATCCGGGTTTGTACGAAGTAGAAATGGGAACACCACTTTCAGTAGTGGTTAATGATTTAGGTGGTGGATTTAAATCTGAAGTTAAAGCACTACAAATAGGTGGACCTTTAGGTGGATTAGTTCCTGTTTCAAAAATTAATGATTTGACCATAGATTTTGAATCTTTTTCAAAAGAAGGGTTTTTATTAGGTCATGCTTCTGTAGTTTCTATACCTACTGATTATCCGATTATGAAATTCATTGAGCATTTATTCGATTTTGCTGCTTATGAAAGTTGTGGAAAATGTTTCCCTTGCAGATTAGGAACCAAACGCGGACAAGAACTAGCGGAAAAAGCATTGACTTCAAATTATAAAATTGATAAAAAACTATTTGCAGATTTGTTAACCACTTTAGAAGAAGGGTCTCTTTGTGCCCATGGTGGTGGAATTCCGTTACCAGTAAGAAATGCTTTGGAGTATTTTGATGATGAACTAAAACAATATTTCAATTAAGAAATTATGAGTAAAACAGCTTATATAGACAATCAAGAATTTGAAATAATTGAAGGCGAAACCATGTTGTCATTTATTCGTCGTTATAAAGAAAAACATTTAGTGCCTACATTATGTGATGCTCCTAATTTAGATCCTTTCGGGTCTTGTCGCGTATGCAGTGTAGAGGTGGCTTTAGAAAAAAACGGTTCAGTTAAAACTATGGCGTCTTGTCATGCTCCAGTAGCTGAAGGACAATACATTTATACAAGCACAGAATCGGTTAAAGCACTGCGTAAGAACATCATTGAGTTAGTTTTAACAGATCATCCTTTAGACTGCTTAACCTGTGAGGTCAATGGAAATTGTGAATTACAAACAGTTGCAGCACAAGTAGGTATTAGAGAAGTGCGTTATCCAGAAGGCGATAATCATTTAGATAGAGAAAAAGATTTGAGTCATCCGTATATGACGTCAGATTTATCTAAATGTATTAATTGTTATCGTTGCGTTCGTGCTTGCGATGAAGTTCAAGGCGAATTTGTATTAAGCATGTCTGGTCGCGGTTTTGATTCTAAAATTATAAAAGGATTAGACGACTCTTTTATGGATTCAGATTGTGTTAGTTGTGGTGCATGTTCGCAAGCCTGTCCAACTTCAGCCATTTCAGATGTATTTCAATCTAAAGCCATTTGGGCTACAGATACTACAAGAACCATCTGTACTTATTGCGGTGTAGGTTGTAATTTGGAAGTATCTACTCATAATGGTGAAATATTAAGTATTACTGCGCCTTATGATGCTGAAGTGAATCAAGGACATACGTGTTTAAAGGGACGTTATGCCTTTAAATTTTATGATCATCCAGAACGTTTAAACTCACCAATGATTAAGCGTAATGGTAAATTTAAAAAAGTATCTTGGGATGAAGTTTATGATTACATCACAGAAAAGTTTACGCATTATAAAAATGAATATGGTCCAGATAGTTTAGCAGGAATATCGTCCTCTCGTTGTACTAATGAAGAGAATTATTTAATGCAGAAATTCTTTCGAGCCGTTATAAATACCAATAATATAGATGGTTGTGCACGAGTATGCCATTCGCCTACTGCGTTAGGTATGCAACGTACTTACGGAACTGGTGCTGCAACCAATTCTATAGACGATATAAAAGATACAAATTGTATCATGGTTATTGGAGCCAATCCAACCGATGCTCATCCGGTTACGGGTGCCAAGCTGAAGCAATTTGCGATGAAATCAGACAATGTATCTATTGTACTTGATCCTCGTCGTACAGAATTAGCAAGATATGCAACACATCATATTGCGTTACGACCAGGTACTAATGTTGCAGTTTTAAATATGATGATGTACTATATCATTACAGAGAATCTTGTTGATACCAGTTTTATTGAAAGTCGAACGGAAGGTTATGAAGATTTCAAAAAAGAACTGTTAGCTATTAATCTTGATAAAATTGAAGAAGTTTCAGGTGTTACACGAGAAGAAGTTCGCGAAGCAGCAATTGCTTATGCATCTGCACCTAATGCCATGTCTTTTCATGGTCTTGGTGTTACCGAGCATTCACAAGGTACATTTACTGTTATGCAAATTGCTGATTTAGCATTAATGACAGGGAATATTGGAAGAAGAGGTGTAGGCGTAAATCCACTTCGTGGTCAAAACAATGTGCAAGGTTCCGCAGATATGGGTGTACAGCCACATCAAGGAGCAGGCTATTTAGACGTTAATAATGATGAAGTTAATAAAAAATACAATGAATTTTATGGTGTTGAAGTTCCTAAACATATTGGATGGAAAATCCCTGAAATGTTTGATGCAGCCCTTGATGGAAAGCTTAAGGCCATTTGGATTATTGGAGAGGATGTAGTGCAAACAGATCCGAACACTCAAAAAGTAATTAAAGCTCTAGAATCTACTGACCTAGTGATTGTGCAAGAATTATTTATGACAGAAACCGCAAAATATGCCGATGTTATTCTGCCAGGAGCTTCATTTCTTGAAAAATCAGGAACTTTCACTAATGGTGAACGTCGCGTCCAAGCAGTGAGACAAGTGGTAGAACCTATTAAAGGGTCTAAACCTGATGGACAAATAATTGTCGATATCATGAATAGAATGGGGTATAAGCAACCCGATTATACTCCAGATGGTATGCTAGAAGAAATCTCACAAATTGTACCATTCTTTGCAGGTATAAGATGGGAACGATTGGGTAAAAATGGTTTGCAATGGCCAGTTGCAATAGACGGGACAGATACAAAAATTTTACATCAAAACGAATTTAAAAGAGGTCTTGGTAAGTTTGAATTTAATCCTTGGGAAGAAACCCTTGAATTAAAAGAGCACGCTAAAGATTATCCGTATATCTTAACAACGAATAGAGAGTTAGAACACTACAATTGTGGTGCGATGACACGTAGAACAGCCAATGAACAAATTCTACAAAACGATTATTTAATGATTCATCCAGATGATGCTAAAAATCATTTAATTAATGAAGGTGATTTTGTTTGTTTGGAATCGCCTCGTGGGAAAGTTGATGTTAAAGCCAAAATCACAGATCAAGTAAAACAAGGTATTTTAAGTACTACTTTTCATTTTCCAGATATCATGATAAATAATATAACTGGAGATGTTCATGATTCCGAAGCCATGTGCCCGGAGTACAAAGTGGTTGCTGTTAGAATTAGAAAGAGTAAAGGGAAATTTAAAAAGCAATTGGTTTAGGCTGATTTAATATAAATGTTGTATCTCGTTTAATTGTGCTAATGTATTTATGTTTTTTAAATATTGATCATTTTCTGGATCAAGATTAATTGTTTTGTTTTTCAACTTTTCAACTGCTACCTGTAATCGTTTTTCTTTTTTCTTTATTTGTGATTCAAAAGCATGAAGACAATGGGTTTTATAAATTGCAATTAGTGGCATCGATTTATTTTCACTTTGCAATTGAACCATGTCATAATCATCATTAAACTGCTTAATTAATTGTTCTAAATCCATATTATCACTTACAATAATTATAGTATTAACCAATGGCTTTAATGCCTCAATAATATGAACGATAAATGGTTTCGAATTCAAATTAATAAAACCTTTGTCTGAACCCATTCTAGAACTCTTTCCTCCGGCTAAAATTATTCCAGTAATGTTTCTCTTTTCAATCATTTTCACAAATAATTAATTTGTACATGTTATATTTCGTTATTCGTTAATTTGGTGTTATCTAAACGCTTCAGGAAACCCTTCAACTGTAATATCCCATAATTCTGGAAGTAAGAAATACACAAAACAGGTAAGAATTATAATTGAAATTACATTCATCAGAAACCCTTTACTTACCATATCAGGTATGCGCAAATAGCCCGACCCAAATACTACAGCATTTGGAGGTGTAGCAACTGGAAGCATAAATGCACATGATGCGGCTACTGCTGCACCAACCATCAATATAAACGGATGCAAATCAATAGTTAAAGCCAAAGGTGCTAAAACGGGTAATAGCATTGCAGTTGTCGCTAAATTTGAGGTAATTTCAGTTAAAAAATTTACCGAAGCTATTAAAAGCAATACTAGAATAATAGTAGTTACACCAGCAAGAGATGTCATTTGGTTACCTATCCACAAGGCAAGACCACTGGTTTCAAAACCTTTTGCTAATGCCATACCACCACCAAATAAGATAATTATTCCCCATGGTAATGTTTTAGCGTCTTTCCAGGTCATCAACATTTTCTTTTTTCCTTTTGTAGGCACTATAAAAAGAATTAGTGCAAATACAATAGCAATAATAGTATCATCTAATTGTGGTAATATTTTTTGAAGTAAGAATGAACGAGTTATCCAACAAAAAGCTGTAGCGGCAAAGATTATTGAAACTAGTTTTTCTTCATATGAAATTTTACCAAGTGATTTCAACAATCTATTGATTTCTTGCTTGCCACCAGGAAATTCTCTTTGTTCAAACTTAAACGCAAACGATGTTAAGTATTTCCAACAAATTACAATTAAAAGAACAGAAATAGGAAAGCCAAACATAAACCATTGTAGAAAAGTAATTTCATATCCATAGGTATCCATGACAACTCCTGCTAGGACCAAATTTGGAGGTGTTCCAATAAGTGTTGCAATACCTCCAATGGATGCACTGTAGGCAATAGCAAGCATTAAGGCTTTACCAAAGATTAAATTTTCATCTTCTATAGTTTTTGGGTTATCCTTAAGTTGTTTTATAATGGCAATACCAATAGGAAGCATCATCACAGACGTTGCTGTGTTAGAAATCCACATGGATAAAAAAGCAGTAGCTACCATAAACCCTAAAATAATTTTTTTGACGTTGGAACCAATCAGGTTTATGATGTTCAGTGCAATACGTTTATGAAGATGCCATTTTTCAATAGAAATGGCAATAATGAATCCTCCCATGTATAGAAAAACATATTTATGCCCAAAAGAACCAGTTGTAGAAGCAATGTCTAAACTACCTGTAAGCGGAAACAATACAATAGGCAATAAAGCTGTGGCGGCAATTGGAATTGCTTCTGTAATCCACCAAACAGCAATCCATAAGGTAGATGCCAAAACACCATTGGCTTCTGGAGATAAGCCTTCGGGTTTAAAAAAGAGTCTGATTAATATAAAAAGTAATGGACCGAGAAATAAACCTATGCGTTTTGTATTGTTCACTTCATAAAACTTTAGTAAGCGTAATAATACTAATTTTTATTGGATTTGTTATTTGTCAAATTTTCTTACTTTTAATCAAATTCAATTTATGCTCAAAAAAGTCTTTGGTAGTGCAGTATTTGGAGTTGAAGCTACAACAGTCACAGTTGAAGTAAATGTAGATACAGGTATCGGTTATCATTTGGTTGGCTTACCAGATAATGCTATCAAAGAGAGTAATTATCGTATTGCAGCTGCACTTCAAAACAATGGCTACAAAATCCCTGGAAAGAAGATTATTATCAACATGTCTCCAGCTGATTTACGTAAGGAAGGGTCGGCATATGATTTAACATTAGCCATTGGAATATTGGCTGCCTCAAAACAAATTGAAGCCGAAAACCTAGATAATTTTTTAATTATGGGTGAGCTATCCCTTGATGGAAGTTTACAGCCTATCAAAGGTGCTTTGCCTATTGCCATTAAAGCACGAGAAGAGGGTTTTAAAGGATTTATTTTGCCTAGTCAAAATGCTAGAGAAGCTGCCATTGTTAACGATTTGGAGGTTTTTGGTGTAGATAATATCAAACAAGTCATTGATTATTTTGATAAAGGTGAAGTATTAGAACAAACTATAATAAATACTAGAGAAGAGTTTTATAAAAATCTGGATTTCCCTGAATTTGATTTTTCTGATGTGAAGGGACAAGAAAGTATCAAACGCTGTATGGAAATTGCAGCAGCCGGTGGACATAATATTATTTTAATTGGTCCTCCAGGAGCTGGCAAAACTATGTTAGCAAAACGTCTACCAAGTATTTTACCACCAATGACTTTGCAAGAAGCTTTAGAAACTACAAAGATTCATTCGGTGGTTGGAGGTGTGAAAGCACATTCTGGTTTGATGTCACAACGCCCTTTTAGAAGCCCTCATCATACAATTTCAGATGTTGCTTTAGTTGGTGGAGGTGCATATCCACAACCCGGAGAAATCTCGTTATCGCATAATGGCGTTTTGTTTCTAGACGAATTACCAGAGTTTAAACGTAGTGTTCTTGAGGTGATGCGACAACCTTTAGAAGATAGAGAAGTAACAATTTCTAGGGCGAAGTTTACTGTGACCTATCCTTCGTCATTCATGTTAGTGGCAAGTATGAATCCAAGTCCTGGAGGTTATTTTAACGATCCTGATGCACCTGTAACAAGTTCGCCAGCCGAAATGCAACGTTATTTAAGTAAAATTTCTGGGCCTTTGTTGGATAGAATAGATATTCATATTGAAGTGACACCTGTACCTTTTGAAAAATTGTCTGATGATAGAAAAGGCGAATCTTCCATAGAGATTTTCGGCAAGAGCTTACGACAGAATTTTAAAAGTAGCCAGAACCATTGCAGATATTGAAGGTGTAGAGGCTATTAATGGTACTCATATTAGCGAAGCCATACAATACCGTAGTTTGGATAGAGAAGGTTGGTTGGGTTAATATGTAAATGAATTTATAAATTCAGAGTTTTTCTAAATTATAAAATTTTATCAATGACTAATTGGTTTAAAAATATTGGGCCAGGACCATTGGTTGCTGCTGCTTTTATTGGTCCAGGAACAGTCACCGTTTGCACTTTAGCAGGTGTAAATTTTGGTTTTGCATTGCTTTGGGCAATTGTACTTTCAGTACTTGCTACAATAGTTTTGCAAGAAATGGCAGCACGATTAGGTATTGTGACTCAAAGAGGGTTGTCTGAAATTATTAAGGAAGAAATTAAGAACAAATACATAAAAACTTTTGCTGTTCTACTTATACTATCAGCAATTGTTATTGGTAATGCGGCATACGAAGCTGGTAATATTACTGGAAGTGTTCTGGGTTTTGAATCTATAATTGGTGAAATAAATATCAATATTGGTAAAATTGCATTTGCTTTGCTATATCTAGGTAATTATAAGATTTTAGAGCGTATTTTGATCGCTTTGGTTATTATTATGAGTTTTGCATTTGTTCTTACAGCCATTTTAACAAAACCAGATTTTTCTGAAATTTTAAAAAACAATTTTATACCATCTTTTCCTAAAGGAAGTTTATTGACCAGTTGGTACAACAGTGGTTCCTTATAATCTTTTTCTTCATGCTTCATTAGTGAAGGAAAAGTGGAAAAGAAAGGAAGATCTAACTTATGCCAGAAAAGATTTAGTCATAGCTATTGTTTTAGGAGGCATAGTTTCCATGTGTATCATTATTTCGGCGGCAGCAATCCAAACACAAGAGATAGCCAATGCAATTGATTTAGCTAAAGGACTGGAACCATTATTTGGAAGTTTTGCAAAAGTATTTCTTGCCATTGGGCTTTTTGCAGCAGGAATTACAAGTGCTATTACAGCGCCTTTAGCAGCAGCTTATGTTGCTAGCGGTTGCTTGGGTTGGAAAGCTAATCTATGCTCCAAAAGATTTAGAATGGTATGGTCTTTTATTTTGTTTTTAGGCGTATTACTTTCCTCCTTAAATATTAATCCAATAGATATTATAAAGTTTGCTCAAGTGGCTAACGGAATATTATTGCCTATTGTCGCAGGGTTTTTACTTTGGGTTATGAACAGATCTTCTATTTTAGGAATTTATAAGAATTCTTTACTGCAAAATTTATTTGGATTTATTATTTTAACAATAACTATCTTTTTAGGAGCAAAAAGTATATTAATGGTTTTTAATTTTATTTAGATGCATACTTTTTTAGACATAAACGTTGATGTTGGAGAAGGACTAAATAATGAAGCGCAACTCATACCATATATATCTTCATGCAATATTGCTTGTGGTGGCCACGCTGGTGATATGGAAACGATGCGTAACGTGGTGAAACTTGCTAAACAGTATCGAGTTAAAATAGGAGCACATCCATCATTTCCAGATAAAGAACATTTTGGAAGAGAAATTATTGAGATATCTAGCGCTAATCTTTATACATCTTTAAAGAAGCAAATACGTAGTTTATTACGTGTTTTAAAAGAAGAACATTTACAATTACATCATATTAAACCTCATGGAGCATTGTATAATCTGGTTGCAATTGACAAAAAAACAGCCAAGGTTGTTATAGAAGTGATCAAAAGTATTGCATATCCATTGCATTTGTATGCTCCTTACGATTCAGTTATTGCCAAACTAGCAAAAAAGCAGAATATACCTGTGACTCTTGAAGCCTTTGCTGATAGAAATTATAATGACGATTTAAGCCTTGTTTCAAGAACGTTCGAAAATGCAATTCTTACTGATGTAGAAAAGATAATAGAACATGTAGAACTTATAGTTTCTGGTAAAGTAAAAACAGTAAACGGCAATAAAATTGAAATTAAAGCAGATACATTTTGTGTGCACGGAGACAACCCTAATGCAATTGAAATAATAAAAGGTTTAAGAGAGCATTTTGGCTGATTTTGAATTGACATATAAGCCCTTTGGAGAACGATCAATTTTAATTGAATGGCCAAATAGAATAGATGAAAATATTCTAAAGGATATTTTAAGTTTTAAGCAAATTATTGAAAAAGAATTATTTAAATGTATAATTGAAGTAAATCACGCATATAACTCAATATTAATTGTTTATAATGATTTATTAAAGTATTATGAAAGCAAAATTTCAGAGCTAAAGAATATTTATATAAGTAGACGAGGTGATATTTATTATGCCTCGACATTATGGAAAATTCCGGTATGTTATGACCAGTCTTTTGGAATTGATAGTGAAGAAATAATAGAAGCAAAGAACATTGATTTGGAGCAACTTATCGAATTGCATTCTAACACACTATATACAGTTTATTTTATTGGCTTTTTACCAGGTTTTCTTTATTTAGGTGGACTTAATGAACAATTATTTTTTCCTAGAAAGTCAAAACCAAAATTAACAGTTAAAAAAGGTTCAGTTGCTATTGGTGAAAGTCAAACAGGTATTTATCCAAATGATAGTCCTGGCGGCTGGAACATTATTGGTAATTCTCCAATTAATCTTTTTAATGCAAGTCAAAAAATTCCTTGCTTTATAAAAGGAGGTGATAAGATTCAGTTTTATCCTATTTCATTAAAAGAGCATCTAGAAGCAATCAAATTGATTAAAAACAATTCATTTCAAATCGAAAGCGAGGTTATAAATGGTTAAAGTCATTAAACCAGGAATTTATTCAACAATCCAAGATTTAGGACGGTTTGGATTTCAAAAATATGGCGTTCCAATTTCTGGAGTGATGGATAGCTATTCTTCAAAGCTAGCAAATACCCTATTAGGTAATAATGACAATGATGCTGTGTTGGAAATAACCATAAAAGGACCAACATTGGAGTTCCACACAAATACAACCATTTGTATTACTGGAGCTGATTTAAGCCCAAACTTAAATTCTGTACCAATAAAAAACAATAAACCAATTTTAATTGCAGAAGGTGATAACTTAAGTTTTGGAAGTTTGAATTCTGGTGTTCGTTCGTATTTGGCTGTTCTTGGTGGCTTTCAAACACATTTGGTTATGAAGAGTAGAAGCATGTACAAGCATATTACCAATTCGTTTTTAATTAATAAGAATGATGTTTTGCCAATTGCCAAAAGCAATCAAAAAGTTGAATTCAATTCTATTGCTGTTGACGACAACCATATAAAGGCAAATATCATTGGAGTATTTAAAGGGCCTGAATTCGATAAGCTTTCAGAGTCTGAAAAGAAAAGATTTTTTTCCCAAAAATTCAGCGTTTCTGAAAACAACAACAGAATGGCTTATCAGTTAAATGAGCCATTGGAGAATAATTTAGAACCAATAATTACATCAATGGTTTTACCAGGAACAGTTCAGTTAACACCATCCGGTAAATTAATAGTCTTAATGCGAGACTGCCAGACTACTGGTGGTTACCCAAGAGTTTTACAATTGAGTGAGCAGGCAATAAACGGGTTGTCACAAAAATTCACAAATGATGAGATAAAATTCGAATTAATAAACAACTAATTACAAGCTTCCCAAATAGTATCTTTTGG
>JARRKS010000159.1:0-4027 GCA_037387865.1 Flavobacteriaceae bacterium | reverse complement strand
AATCGCTGAACACTTTAATGACCATCCAATGACTATTGGATTGACATATTCAGCTCATCCTACATTGTGCGCTGCAGCTTTAGAGAACTTAAAAATTATAGAAGAAGCCAATTTAGTAGAGCGCGCTGCGGAGATGGGTTTATATATAGAAGAACAAGTTGAAAAACTAAAAAAGAAGCATAAATCTATTGGTGATTTTAGAAATACTGGTTTATTAGGCTGTATTGAATTAGTAAAAAACAGAAAAACCAAAGAACCAATCACACCTTGGAATGCGAAACCAGAAGATATGGAAGTAACTAACCTTATGGCTGCAAAAATTAGAGAATTAGGCATGTTTACTTTTGTTCGTTGGAACTGGATTTTTATTGCACCGCCATTAAATATCAGTAAGGTTGAAGTTGATGAAGGATTGAATATTATTTCTCAAGTGATTTCAATTGCAGATAAATACTGTAAATGATATGAATAAAGACATTGTAGAATTACACGAAGACCTTTCAAACTCGCCATTATACAGTGAAGACCTAGCGCCAGTTCCAGCCAATCAACGCACTTGGAACAAATGGCATTTGGCAGCTATTTGGGTAGGTATGGCCGTTTGTATTCCTACATATCTGTTAGCGTCTTACATGATTAAAACTGGTTTAAATTGGTATGAAGCTTTAATTATTATTGGTTTAGCAAATCTTATTATTACAATTCCAATGGTACTTAATGGTCATGCTGGCGTTAAGTATGGCGTGCCTTTTCCTGTGATTGGTCGTGCTGCCTTTGGAACCAAAGGTGTTCATTTGGCTTCTGTAGCAAGAGGTATAATCGCTTGTGGTTGGTTTGGTGTACAAACCTGGATAGGAGGCTTGGCAATCTATGCTATTTTCAACGCTTTTACAGGATCAACAGGAGAATTGGGTTTGTCTATTGGTAAATTTGCTGGTTTTGGCGTGTTTTGGATTATCAATATGTATTTTATCTGGAAAGGTACCGAAAGTATCAAATGGCTAGAGACCTATTCGGCTCCCATATTGATTGGTATTGGATTGGTACTTATTTATTGGAGCTATGCAAAAGCCGAAGGTTTTTCCATTGTGTTGGACCAAAGTGTTCAACTTGAAAAAACTGCAGCTACAATAACATATGAAAATGATTTATATTATCTTAACCTAAATTCCTTAAAAGACAAAGAAGGGCATATAAAAGTAACTGAATATAATATTGTTTCAGATGAAAATTCTACTTGGGAAGCATTTACCGAAAATCCAATTCCAATTCCAAATACAATCAATGTTAATGTACAATTCAGAAACACAGATGGAGATTCTGAAGTTTTGTCTAGTGTGGTAACTGCAAATGTTGTTGATTCAAATCCTTCAGGGAGCAAACTCTGGAGTTATTTACTTTGGCTGACGGCTATGGTGGGTTTTTGGGCAACAATGTCTATTAGTATAGCAGATATAACACGTTATGCCTCTACTCAAAAAGATCAGGTTGCAGGTCAATTTATTGGGCTTCCAGTTACAATGATGCTCTATTCCTTTGTTGGTATTTTTGTAACCTGTGCTGCTATCATCAATTTTAAAGATATATTAATAGCCGACGATGCACCTTGGGATCCAGTTTCATTAATTGCAAAGTTCAAAAATCCAGTGGTTGTTATTATTGCTCAAATTTTTATGATTATTGCAACATTAAGCACCAATATTGCTGCCAATGTCATTGCGCCTTCAAATGCATTTTCAAACCTTTGGCCTAAAAAAATAAGCTTTAAAAAAGGAGGAACAATTACTGGAATTATAGGTATTTTAATAATGCCCTGGTGGCTGCTTAATGAGATTTCAGGATTTTTAATTTTTGTTAGCGGACTACTTGGACCAGTTTTGGGAATTCTAATATGCGACTATTTTTTGATTAGGAATAAAACACTTCAACTTGAAGAGTTATATAAAGAGGAAGGAATCTATTCTTATGGAAAAACTGGTTTTAACAAAGCTGGGATGATAGCCTTTATTGTAGGTGTGTTTTTAGCTTTGGTGGGCTATTGGGTTCCTGCATTAAACTTTTTGTATTCTCTGTCTTGGTTTACTGGATTTATTATCTCGTTTGCATTATATTATTTTTTAATGAAAAATAAGAAATTCGTTTGACTGTAAAATACGTCATACTGTTTCTGTATTTTTCTGTCCTTTTTTTAATTGGGTATTTTGCTACAAAGCGTATAAAAAATACAGAAGATTATTATGTAGGAGGTAAAAAGCTAGGCTATTGGGTTGTTGCGTTTTCAGCTCGCGCTACTGGTGAGTCTGCTTGGTTGTTACTAGGCTTAACTGGGCTTGGAGCTATGGTTGGTGTTTCTGCATTTTGGGTAGTTTTAGGCGAAGTTTTAGGTGTTTCCATTTCTTGGTTTTTTATGGCTGAACGGTTTAAAAAATTAAGCGATAAATACAATTCAATTACTATTCCAGATTATTTGGTTAGTCATTTTAAATCTAAAACCAACACTTTAAGAATAGTTGCTGCCACTGCATTATCTCTATTTGTTGTTATTTATGTAAGTGCACAAATAGATGCTACTGGTTCAGCTTTTGAATCTTTTCTTGGGTGGAACTACTTTACAGGTGCTATCGTCGGTTTTATTATAGTATTAACATACATTTTTTCTGGAGGATTTGTTGCAGTTGCTTGGTCAGATTTGTTTCAAGGGTTAATCATGCTTTTTGGTTTAGTAGCTTTGCCAATTGTGGCATATTTTTCAATAAGTTCAAGTGTTTCGGTTTCAGATGAATTGTTAAAATTAGATCCATCATTTTTGAATATTTGGGGTGAAGGAGGTTTTAATTTGGTAAATCTTTTTACCATTTTAGGATTTGCTTTTATCGGACTTGGCTTTATGGGCTCACCACAACTTTTTATTCGCTTCATGTATATTAAGAATACTTCCGAAATTAAAAAAGGTCGATGGGTTGCAATACTTTTTACTTTACTAACAGATTCTTGTGCAGTTCTGATAGGTATTTATGGCAGATATCTTTTAACAACTGCCGATGCTGAAGTTGAAAGTATTTTAGGTAATGGTGCTCAAAATGTGTTGCCTCTTTTGGTTGAGCGAGTCATGCCTTTAACTTTAATTGGTATTTATATTGCTGCTGTGTTATCAGCTATCATGTCAACCATAGATTCGCTTTTAGTTGTGGCTTCTAGTGCTATTTCAAGAGATTTTTATCAGCAAATATTTAAACCCAATAAATCCGAAAAAGAATTAGCAAAGACTTCAAGATTTATCACTTTAGTTCTTGCAATTTTAGCACTTTTAATAGCTTTAATTGTTGCTGTTTCTGTGCCTGGAAGAACAATTTTTTGGTTTGTTATTTTCGGTTGGTCAGGTATAGCTGCAACATTTTGTCCAACTATTATTTTATCTTTATTTTGGAAAGGGTTCAATGAAAAAGGAGCAATCGCTTCAATGATAGCAGGTTTTTTGTCTGTACCAATTTTTAAATTTGGAATTTCCTCTATTGAAGGGATAGGAATTTACTTCGAAAAAGTGGGAGAACTTGGTCCTTCATTTCTTTTGGCTATGACTGTTGGTTATTTAGTAAGCATTTTAACAAAACCCAAAATTCAAAAAATAAATTAATTAAAAGCAAAACTGATTAAAAACTTGTAAATTTAAAGTGAATAAAAATCTAATAATTCAATTATAAAATGTCAATCCTAATTAAAAATGGTCATGTTGTTACTGCTTCGGAAAGCTATGTAGCTGATGTTTATGTTGAGGGAGAAAAAATTATTGCCATTGGAAAAGATTTAAAATACAATGCAGATAAAGTCATCGATGCTTCAAACAAATTAGTGTTTCCTGGAGGAATTGATCCTCATGTGCATCTCGATATGCCTTTTATGGGAACCTATTCCAGCGATGATTATGAAACTGGAACCAGAGCGGCATTGCATGGTGGCACCACAATGGTTATAGATTTTATTTTGCAGACTCAAGGAGACACATTGCATAATGCATTAAAAACTTGGC
>JARRKS010000158.1:0-4028 GCA_037387865.1 Flavobacteriaceae bacterium | reverse complement strand
TTCCAAAAGAAGAAAAATTTGGTATGCTTGCAAACGAAATAAACCCTAATGATGAAAAATATTTGAAGTCATTATACAATATTGAGAAAGTCGCTACTTATGATTTAAATATAGTGCCAACAACTGATAGAAAACACAAAAATCGTTTACTAAATCAATATTTCATATTAATTAAGAAACAATAAATCTATGCATCACATATTTAGATAATCTGTAAAAAGAATAGCCAGACAAAGCCCCAAATATCATTCCGCATAACACATCTAAAGGATAGTGAACTCCAATGTAAATTCTGCTATAACCCATTGCCGCTGCCCAAAACAAAAGCATAAAAATAAGATAGTGATATTTTTGTTTTAAGAGCAAACCTACAAAAACTGCCACAGCCATAGAGTTTGATGCATGCCCAGAAAAAAATCCAAATTTACCTCCACAAGTTGGTTTAACCAATCGCATAATATTCTGAAGGCTTGCTTCATGGCAAGGCCTGTAGCGTTCTAATCCATGTTTAAATAAATTGGTGATTTGGTCAGTAAATAAAACCATTAAAACTGTAATTGCAAGAATTGCCAGAAAAGACCTTTTATTTTCCTTTTTATAGATTAAATACAACAGAATAGCGTATAAAGGTGCCCAATAAAATTTTGTGGTATAGATCATCCAGAAACCATCCCATGATACACTACCAAGGTTGTTTAAAAACAAAAATAGTTCGCGGTCGTATTGCAATAATTGATCTAACATATACTTTGATATTATTCCTCGTATCTTTCAATTTCGCGATCATAAAAATCGGTAGCTTGTTTAATCATATTTTCTGTTTCAATTTCGAGTTCTTTTTGGTCATGTTGATCAAAATCTTCAAACCATTCAACTTCATCATTCTCCAAATTGATAATAAATCTTGGAAATTCAGTATGAATTACAAAAATGGCATTAGGTAAATCTGTATTATCACCAAGTATAAATTTAGGAAGTTCCATTTTCTGTAGTTATTAATTTTTTAGTTAAATAATTAAATCGAATATACAATAAAATAGCAGCAGTTGTTAAACCAGCCAACAATCCTACCCAAATTCCAAAACTTCCATAAGCTTCTGCTTTTCCTAAAAAATAACTGATAGGAAATCCAATAACCCAATACGATATAAATGTAATAATGGTTGGTATCTTAACATCTTGAAGGCCTCTTAAGGCTCCCAAAATAATGACTTGTAGGCTATCGCTTATTTGAAAAATGGCAGCCACTATTAATAGTTTAGATGCTAACTTAACCACTTCCGTATTGTCCAAAAGGTTTTTAGCATCATTAAAATCTACATACAATTTAGGCAGATGATTATGTAATACAAAAAACATAATACCAAATAAAACCGCGAAAATAGCACCTAAAATAAAAATTGAAAATGCAATTCGCCTTAATTCAAAATACGCTTTTAAACCTTTTTGATTTCCAACTCTTATCATTGAAGCTACACTTAATCCCATAGCTATCATGAACGTCATTGAAGATAAGTTTAACGCTATTTGATTTGCCGCTTGAGGATTTTTTCCCAACAAGCCACTTAACCAAATTGCAGCTGTAAATATGGCTACTTCAAAAAACATTTGCATAGCACTTGGTGCACCTAAATTCAATAGTTTTTTTAGCATCAATTTATCTAACACAAATATTTTAATATGTGTTACATAACGTTTTGATTTTTCTTTCCCTTTTAAAATCCACCATAAAAAACCAACCATAATAATCCGAGATGCTAAAGTACCATAAGCTGCACCAACAATTCCTAATTGTGGAAAACCAAATTTCCCAAATATGAGAACATAATTTAAGACGACATTTACAATATTTGCAACTATGGTTGCATACATTGGATATCGAGTCATTGACAAACCATCACTAAATTGTTTAAAGGCCTGAAAAATAATTAATGGAATTAAAGAGAAAGCAACCAAATCTAAATACGGTATTGCTAACTCAACAACCTCAACAGGTTGTTTCATTAAATACATTAATGGCTTTGCAAAAAAGATCATCAGGAATAAAGCTATCCCTAATACTGTGCATAAAAACAAACCATGTTAAAAAGCTGACTTCCCTTTTTTAAAATCTCCTTCGGCATCAGCTTCAGCTGTTAATGGTGTTATAGCTGTTGAAAAACCGATGCCTAAAGACATGGCAATAAACATAAAACTATTACCTAAAGACACAGCTGCCAATTCTGCTGTACCCAATTGCCCAACCATAATATTATCAACAAAACTCACAAAAGTATGTCCAAGCATTCCCAGCATGACAGGTGCTGCCAATAGCCAGTTATATTTAAACTCTTTTGTGTAAATTTTTAATTGCATCTGGCAAAAGTAATATATCCATTTGGCATTAACCAAATTCTTAAATATACTTTTATACAAGCAGTATTTGAGCTTAAAGTTTGTTGATAAGTTATTATAACAACCTTATAATTAGCACCTTATTTTTAATATATTTACTATTCTAAAACATGAAATTTAATTTCATATTTAAAATACAAAGAAACATTTAGCTTTTATTTTAGAGGGATTTATAAATAAATTGCGAGTTAAAGGTTTCAAGAAAAAGGGGAAGCATTTCCTCTTTTTCATTTTATCTATTTGCCTATCTTGTTATTGATATTCCTAATATTTGCCATTAATATTTTTGAGCATGGTTAAACATTGTTTCTTTTAATGCTTGAAAGAGGATTTCCTTTTTTCAAATAGACTTATTAACATTACTTTCAGATTTTGTATGACTGGCTTTAAGTATATTAGCATATGCTAAAATATCATATCGTATGAAATCATTATTTCTTTTTGTTTTCCTTTTCTTTTCTCTTTTTAATTTTTCGCAAAATACCGTAACACCTTTTTTACCCGATATTGTTTCGCTCTTTCCCAATGTAAGGGATGTTGCCATATCACCTAGTGGGGATGAGGTCATGTTTTCTGCACAAAGTGTTATGGGCAATGTATCGGCCATTATTACTGTAAATAAACAAGGAAACCACTGGAGTTCTCCTGAAGTTGCGCCATTTTCTGGCCAATTTTTTGACCTGGAACCTTTTTTCTCAAAAGATGGTTTGAAGTTATATTTTGCATCAAGTCGACCTTTGAACGATGCCACCAAAGATTCTGGAAATTTTGATATTTGGTATGTGGAACGCGAAACATTACATGATGCCTGGTCAAAACCAATTAACCTTGGCAGTCCAATAAATACTGAATACGGTGAATTTTATCCCTCGATTTCAGATAATGGGAATTTTTATTTCACAAGAGACAACACTACCTTAAATAGAAAAGACGACATCTATGTTTGCAAATATCGAGATGGCATATATAGTGAACCTCAGGTGCTACCTGATACAATAAATTCTGAAGGGTATGAATTCAATGCTTTTATTGCCCCCGATGAATCCTATCTTCTATTTGGTGGATACAATAGAACTGATGGTTTTGGGAGCGGTGATATTTATATAAGTTACAAAACTGAAAATGGCTGGACCGAAGCTAAAAATTTGGGTAATGATATCAATTCTGATAAATTGGATTATTGTCCATTTGTAATGAACAATACCTTGTATTTTACAAGTAAAGCAGACAATTCAGATTCAAATTTTGAAAAGCCGCTGTCAATAAATGAATTACTTGAAGGGTTTAATAAATATGATAACGGTGCAAGTCGTTTATATCAGATAGATTTCAAAGATATTGTTAAAAAGTAATCCCTAAATTTTCAACATCCGCTAATTTATCCGTAGGATATTAGTTTTAACCCTTGACACCATTTGGTCTTATACTGATGACATGTTGTCTTGGTTTTGAGGCATCCTAAATTTATTGGCGAGTCTGCCCGTAAAATAATTTGTAATTGCTTTTGTAAGTCCGAAAGCAATAATGAAAGAGACAATAGCAGTTTTTGACGCAATATTGAATTCAAGTTCGGCAAATTTTGGAAAAATAGTCCGTTCTAATCCAACCATTCCCCCAACAAATGCATTTACAAT
>JARRKS010000157.1:0-8299 GCA_037387865.1 Flavobacteriaceae bacterium | reverse complement strand
TTTTAAAAATTTCCTACGCTTCATTAAAATTTTCAGCTATATTAATAGATCATGTACAACATGACCAGAAACATCAGTTAGTCTAAATCTTCTGCCTTGATGCTTAAATGTGAATTTGGTATGATCAATACCCATAAGGTGCATCATAGTAGCCTGTAAATCATGAACATGGACTGGATTATTTACAATGTTATATCCAAAATCGTCTGTTTCGCCATAACTAAAACCAGGTTTAACGCCGCCGCCAGCCATAAACATGGTAAAACATTTAGGATGATGATCTCTTCCATAATTTACATCAGTTAAAGTTCCTTGACTATAATTTGTTCTTCCAAATTCACCACCCCAAACTACTAATGTATCTTCAAGCAACCCGCGTTGTTTTAAATCCATTATTAATGCAGCAGTTCCTTGATCAACATCTTTAGCTTGTTTTTCAATTTGTGTAGGTAAGTTTTCATGTTGATCCCATCCCATATGATATAACTGAACAAATCTAACATCTCTCTCCACCAAACGTCTTGCCAATAAACAATTTGCAGCATAAGTGCCCGGAATTGTGCAATCCGCACCATACATCTGTATAATATGCTCTGGTTCATCTTCAATATTCATAGTTTCAGGAACCGAAGTCTGCATACGATAAGCCATTTCATATTGGGCTATACGTGTATTAATTTCAGGGTCGCCAAATTCCTCTTCTTGCTTTTGATTTAGTTCACTTATATAATCCAGCATCTTTCTTCGCTCTAATCTAGACATACCTTCTGGATCTTTAAGGTACAATACTGGATCCTTCCCTGCACGAAACTGAACACCTTGATGTAATGAACTTAAAAAACCATTACCCCAAAGCCTTGAATATAGAGGTTGTGAAAATGGTCTACCAGTTCCTCTTGACAATAACACTGTAAATGTTGGTAAGTTATTATTTAAACTTCCCAAACCATAACTCATCCAGGAACCTATGCTTGGTCTACCAGCTTGTTGTGAACCCGTTTGAAAAAATGTAATAGCCGGATCATGATTAATAGCTTCGGTATGCATAGATTTTATAAAACATAACTCATCTACAATTTTTGCCGTATATGGCATTAAATTGCTTACCCATGCTCTAGATTGTCCATATTGATTAAACTTAAAATTAGAACCCACTAAAGGAAAGCTTTCTTGTCCTGATGTCATTCCTGTAAGGCGTTGACCCATTCTTACAGAATCTGGTAAATCGTCACCACGCATTTTATTCAATAAAGGTTTATAATCAAACAACTCTAATTGTGAAGGTCCACCGCTTTGAAATAAATAAATAATGCGTTTTGCTTTTGGAGCAAAATGCGGTAAACTTATATTTGCTATGGGTGTTTCTGAAGATGTTGATAATGTTGAAAAAGGATCCAACATTGAAGCTACTGCCAAACCACCAATTCCTAAACCTAATTTTTGTAAAAATTGACGTCTGTTGTTATTAATAAAATGTTTTGTTAATTCTTCCATGGTTTTATCCTTTTACAATGGCTTCATCTAAATTAAAAACTAGAGTTGTAAGTTTTGAAAAAGCATATAATCTACTGGCCTTTTCAGGAATATTATTTTTATCAGACAAGATTTTATTCATTCTTTCAAGTGCTTTTTCATCAACTTCATGAGAATTCTCTTGAAAAAAATTCATGAGTTTATTTAATTCAGAATCATTAGGTTTACGGGACGTTACTTTTCTAAATATTTTTTCAATACGTTGTTCATCTGTTAACGATTCTTCATTTAAAGTATTAAGCGCCAATGTTTCTGCTGCCTCAATAAGCTGTGGATTATTCTACATTACCAGTGCTTGTAAAGGCGTACTGGTTTTTTGCCTCTTCACTGAACAAAAATCTCTAGTTGCAGCATCAAACGTCATCATTGCTGGAGGAGGAACTGTACGTTTCCAAAATGTGTATAAGCTTCTTCTATATAGATTTTCTCCAGCATCCATAATATATTTAGTAAGGCCTTGACCAGATGTTGTTTCTTCCCAAAGGCCTTCTGGCTGATAAGGTTTAACACTTGGGCCTCCAATTTTATTCACCAACAATCCGCTAACCTGTAATGCATTATCCCTAATCATCTCTGCCGATAACTTGTCTCTATTGCTTCTTGCCAAATATTTGTTTTCAGGATCAACTTCAAATAATTCTGGTGTTATTTTGGATGATTGTTGATAGGTACTAGACATGACCAATAATTTGAGTATTTTCTTGGTATCCCATCCTTCTTCACGATAGGTAACTGCCAACCAGTCTAATAATTCTGGATGTGTTGGTAAGTCTCCTTGATTACCAAAATCTGAACTTGTAGAAACAATACCAACACCAAATATTTGTTGCCATAATCTATTAACAGCTACACGAGCCGTTAAAGAATTATTCTCATCAAAAAGCCAATTGGCAAGACCTAATCTATTTTTAGGATATTCTTCTGAAAATGGTAAAACTATGTTTGGTGCGTTAGGTTCAACCTCGTCTGTTGGAGCGTCATAAGCACCGCGTTTTAACACAAAAGTTTTTCTGTCTAGTGCGTTATCTTTCATAACCATCAGCTTTACTTGATCAATAGAATCTGGTAAATGGACAAAAGATAATGCTGCTTCAATTTCTTTTGGAGTAATGGTTATATTAGGTTCAGGAATTTCATCATATTCTATTCTACCTTTCTCGTCTACTTTATTAAAAAAACTATAAAAACTATAATATTCGTTTTGGGAAATAGGATCAAATTTATGATCGTGACATTGAGCACATTCCATTGTTAAACCTAATAAAGCTTTTGACGTTGTATTGGTTCTATCCAAAACATATTCTACACGATATTCTTCATCAATAACTCCACCTTCTTGCGTTATTTTATGATTTCTGTTAAACCCTGTCGCTACAATTTGTTCTAGTGTTGCATTTGGAAGTAAATCGCCTGCTAGTTGCCATTCAATAAATTGATCATAAGGTAAATTTCTATTAAAGGCACTTATTACCCAGTCACGCCAAGGCCACATAACACGCTCTAAATCATCTTGGTAACCATGAGTATCAGCATATCTAGCAACATCTAGCCAGTTAGAAGCCATATGTTCACCATAGGCAGGTGAATTTAATAATCGGTCTACGACTTTTTCATATGCGTTTTCTGAAGAATCATTTAAAAATACATCCAAATCATTTAATGTTGGTGGTAATCCGGTTAAATCAAAAGATACCCGCCTAATTAATTTTTCTTTGCTTGCAGGTCTCGATAATGTTAGATTCTTTTCTTCCAATTTCTTTATGATGAAATAATCTACTGGATTATTTGCCAATTCAGGGTTTGAAATTTTAGGCAAATCTTTCTTTACAGGAGGCACAAAAGCCCAGTGATCTTTCCAAACAGCGCCTTGTTCTACCCACTTGGTTAATAGCAGTTTTTCATATTGTGTAAGAGCTAAATTTGATGTTACTGGAGGCATCCTTTTTTCTTCATCTGCTGTATTGATTCTAAAAACCAATTGACTTAATTGGGTATCTCCTGGAATAATAGCATATTTATCTAGGTGTTCTCCAATAGCTGCATAAGCACCTTCTTTAGTATCTAATCGCAAACCAGCTTCTCGAACATTTTCATCTGGTCCATGACAAGAGTAGCATCTATCTGAAAGAATAGGTTTTACATGAAATATGTAATCTACTGTATCTGGAAGTATTATGTTTTCTTTTCTATCAGTTTTAGATATCTCTTTTGCCTGAAAGTTTTCATTAAGAGATTGATATTTTTCATTTGATTTACTAAAGGCATATTTTATGAAAAGTAGTAATACAAATGGTATTACAAAATAAAGGACTAGCCTAAATGATTTTATGTCCTTAATCTTAAACATATTAACTGTTTTATTAATGATAAATACAGCTTTGACCTTAATAAATCTCACATCTTGTTCTGCAAAATCTATAGTGAAATCTTTCAATTCAATATCAGAATTCATAGCAAAATCTCTTTCAATTCTTCCAACTTCTTGATAGGTTTCATCATCATTTGAAATTGAAACAATCACAGCTGTCGGGAAGAAAATAGAAGGTCCTTGATTTTCCATAGAACCAACTTTAACCTGTTGGATTGCTTGCGGAGTATTCAAATCGATAATTAACTCCATATCACGATTGAGCCATGCCTGCCATTTTCCATCATGAAAATTTTTAGTACCTCTTAAGGTATTAGTCATATTAAACTCACCAGAGCCTGAATATCTTTCACTATAAGATGTTAAATATTTAACTTTCTTGGCAACAGCTTTATGAAACCTTATTGTATCAATTAAAACAGTTCCCTTTGGTTCATTATTATTAAACAAAGATGCCTTGACAATTGTTGTTTTGTTCAGACTGATTGGATCACTATACTTTATTGCATTTTGATTAAGATCCTCATCACCTAGTACATAACGAATATCTGCATTTGGATATTCATTTTGAAGTGTTAATTTGACTTTTTGGTTTTCAATATCTATTTCAGTGTCGTCTGTTACCAAATAACTACTTTTGGCGTAATTTATGCCTAGCATCTCATAACGCTTAAACATTGTTTGAACACGTTCTGAAAAATCTTCCCAATTAAGCATTTCTTTAGGACTCCAAAGCGGCTTCTTCTTCATTCATGGTTTCTACAACTGGATCAAACTGATACACTTTGCTTAATGGCGTAAATCCACCAATAGCAAGAGGTTCATGGTTTTGAGGTCCTTGATAATGATCAAAATAACAATGTGTGCCAGGTGTCATAATAACGTCATGACCTTGTTCTGCTGCTTCTATTCCTCCTTTTACACCACGCCAACTCATAACCGTTGCATCTGGCGCTAGGCCGCCTTCAAGAATTTCGTCCCATCCTATCAATTTCTTGCCATTAGAATTAATGAATCTTTCCATTCGTTTTACAAAATAACTTTGCAATTCTTCGACATTATTTAAGCCCTCTTCCTTGATCCTTTTTTGGCAATGTGGACATTTTTTCCAATTGGTTTTAGTCGCTTCATCACCTCCAATATGTATATATTTTGAAGGAAATATTTCCATAACTTCAAGTAAAACATTCTCTAAAAACTCAAAAGTAGTTTCTTTACCTGCACAATAAATATCTGTGAGCGGCCAAACACCTCCAGAAGGTACTGCAACTTGATTATTGAAACACGATAAATATGGATAAGAGGCAATAGCACTAGTTACATGCGCTGGCATTTCTATTTCTGGCACGACATCAACGTTTTTGGATTGAGCATATTGCACAATTTCTTTTAAATCGTTTTGGGTTAAAAACCCACCATAAGTACCTTTTTGATCTGGTGAAACTGCTGCTCGAGCATTCCAATGTTTATCTTCTTGATCTACTCTCCACGATCCAATTTCTGTTAGTTTTGGATATTTCTTTATTTCAATACGCCATCCCTGATCATCAACCAAGTGCAAATGCAAAACATTCATTTTGTGCATAGCAAGACGATCAATTGTTTTTTTAATATAGTTTTTATCAAAAAAATGTCTTGATAAATCTAACATTAAGCCACGCCACTTAAAACGAGGCTCATCTTTAATTTCAATGTTAGGAATAACCCAATCGACATTAGACACTAATTGAGAACTTTCAATTTCTAAAGGTAGTAATTGTTTGATGGTTTCTAATCCATAAAGAAAACCAGCCATTCCTCCTGCAGTAATAGTGATGTTATTACTAGTTACGACCAAAGTATAAGCTTCACTTTTAAAATTATCATCGTTTACGAATTGTACAAAGTTATTTTTAGGCGCAATATCGAGCATCTCAAATTCCCAACCTGTTGCTTTCTGAAATTTGTTGACAAGTTCGCTAGCTAATTTCTTTTGTTCATCGTTTGAAACAACAAATTTGGTGTTTTGATCAAATTTAAATTCGTCAGGTTGAATTTTTACTTCAACTGGTTGAGGAATAATTTGAATATCCTTTTCTGTATACACTTTGGGTTTTGAACAAGAAATTGCAAAAAGGAGCCATATAAGTAAGAATATTTTTAATTTCATTTTATTGTATTTTAAAATCAGCATCAATTAATTCATTACTAATCGTATTAGTTTGAATGGCATAATTAAATCCAGGACGTAAGCAATAAGAGCCATATTCGCCATACTTATTTAAGGCTATAAATCCTACTTGTAAATACTCTAACTCGCCTAATTTTTTATGCAATTCGTAAATTCTTTCTACCACTTCTTTACAAGCTTCATATGGACTTTTCCCATGTCTCATCAGCTCAACAACCATCGCACTTCCTGAAGTCCTTATAACAGCTTCACCTAAACCTGTAGCGGCAGCTGCTCCAACTTCATTATCTAAAAATAATCCTGCTCCTATTATAGGAGAATCACCAACACGTCCGTGCATTTTCCAAGCAGCACCACTTGTAGTGCAAGCTGCAGATAAATTTCCATTTTCATCTAATGCCAACATACTTATTGTATCGTGATTCTCTATATTAATAACAGGCTTATAGTCAGAATTTACCAACCAATCTTCATAGGCCTTTTTAGAAGCTTCAGTGAGTAAATTTTCTTTATTAAAACCTTGTTCTAAAGCAAATTGCAAAGCACCTTCTCCAACTAACATGATATGAGGTGTCTCCTCCATAACTTTACGCGCTACAGAAATTGGATGCTTAATGTTCTGTAAAAATGCTACAGAACCACAATTGTTGTTTTCATCCATGATACAGGCATCCAGAGTTACCTTTCCTTCTCTGTCAGGAAACCCTCCTAAACCCACGGTCTGCACGTTAGGATTAGACTCTGCTGTGCGCACGCCTTGCTCTACAGCATCTAGTGCTCTTCCACCAATACTTAATATTTCCCAAGCCGTTTTGTTAGCTGGTACTCCATGATTCCATGTAGAAATAACTACTGGCTTAATAATTTCTTTTTGGGGTATAACTTCAGGATTTTCATTATTCTTACAACCAAATGTAACAATCAATAAACCAACAAATAATATGTAAACTATTGAAATACTTTTCATCTGTGTAAATTTATTTAGTTATGAAATTCCCATCTTGCTCAATAATTAATTGCTTATCGGAAAATGGGCTAATTATAGTAATACTCCATCCTGTACTATGATTTTCTAATTGTGGATTTAACGACATATTTTTTACCACAACTTTGTGCTTTGTCAATTCGTTCAAAGAAGTTGCCCATTTATTATTTTTCTTAAAATAATCCTTCTGCAACCTATAGAGTTGATACATTTTCCATTTAATTTTTTCGTCATTTGGTATATCGAAATTATCTGTGTCACCAACAGTTTTGGACGAAAAATACACATAACCCCAATTTTCAGGCAAATGCATATTTATAACACCTTGTGGAGACCACACCCAATTATATTCGTGTAAATATTTTCCATTATCATCCTTCTTTCTTGAATATTTTCCATTCACAATATCATGGTCCCAATTCACTCTTGAAAAATTCACTCTCCAGAATTTATCTATTGGGACATTGTCTTCAAAGTAAGATATTTTATAAGCTGACCATGGCAATGCTAATTCTATCGTCCAACCTTTGTCGATATCCTTCGGATCGTTAATGGTTCCATTAACTTTTACTGCAGATTTTAAACCATTGATATCCCAATCATTTAGAACCACTCCATCGGTTTCTCTGTAAGGTTTTGAAACAAAAAGATCCCAAATTGTGTTTAAAGCATTTAATTCTAACTCATAATAATTAAAGGTGTCACTATCTGGGTCAATGAAAACCTCAAAATCATTATTGTAAAAAATAATAGTATCTCTTTGCTTTAAATTAGCCCATACATGTGGCTCTTCTAATTTTGCCAAGATGTAAAAATAAGTTTCATCCCAAAGCATCTTGACTTTTGTATTATATGTTGGGGTTTTAATTCCTTCTATATCAATAAAGGCTTCTGACCAATGAGCATTACTCCATGAATCATCAGAATCATCTCCGTCTATTTTTATTTCCTCTAACGTTTTATAAGCAACATAACTTCTGGGTACAATTTCAGTTTTAGATTGCGCGCAACCTATACTTGAAAAACAACCAATTAAAATGCCTAAAAACCAAATTTTAAAATGCATTTTTTTATTTTAAACTATTATCTTTAGTATACTTAATAATTTCACTAATTCTTCCAAAAGCCATAGCAACGACCGTATCTGCGGCACCATAATAAATGGATACTCTATCTTTTTCTTTATCTTGCAAACTAGCACAAGGAAAAATAACATTAGGTACATCTCCTATCTGCTCGTACG
>JARRKS010000156.1:0-7835 GCA_037387865.1 Flavobacteriaceae bacterium | reverse complement strand
GTTGCAGCACTACTACTAGTAGAAAATGCTAATAGTTGCGCCGGACTAATTTCTTTAAGGAACCAAAATGGATTCTTCTTAATAACAAATGCTACAATTAAACAATAGAAAACAATCATTAATAATAATCCAATTACAACAACAACTGAATAATATAATAAAGCATATAATAATTCTGGGTCACCAGATGAAACTACTACACTTGACAATAAAGCAAATACTGCATAAGGAGCCGTTAACATAATTAAATCTACCATTTTCAGAACCACTTCATTTAATGAATCAAAGAAATCTTTTAGTGGTTTTGCTGATTTTTCTCCTATTAAAAGCATTGAAATACCAAGAAAAATTGCGAAAAATATAACTTGTAGCATTAATTTATTGTCACTTAGTGCAGAAAATGCATTGTCTGGAACCATGTCTTCAAGAAACTGAAGTGGACCACTTTCTTTTTGTCTTGTGGCTTCAGTGATTTTGGATTGCACACTATTATCGTTAGCATAAGTTTCAGTTAATTTAACAATAGTACTTTCTGAAACTCCTTCGCCTGGTTGTAAAGTATTAACAAGCAATAATCCTATAGTTATAGCAATAACAGTTGTAAAAACATAAATAATAATTGTTCTTAAACCAATATTAGCGAATTTTGATATGTCTTTTAAATCGGAAATTCCCTTTATCAAAGAAGCCAATATTAACGGAATTGCAATAAGTTTAAGAAGTTTAACAAAAATGGTTCCTAAAGGTTGTATCCATTTACTAATAAAGTTTTCTCCTCCATCAACTTGCAACATAACATACCCAAATACTAATCCGAGTAACATTCCTATTAGTATTTTCCAATGCAATTCAAGTTTTCTCATAGTCTAGAGTTTTGTTAATTTATTAAGCTTTTGCATTATGGTGGCTACTGGTTTGAAAGCTACACGAAAATAAATATCCATGCCATTGCTAATACCTCCTTGAACGCCACCAGATAGATTTGATTTGGTACTACCATCAGTATTAAAACTGTCATTGTGTTCACTACCTTTCATTTTGGTACCACAAAATCCGCTACCAATTTCAAATCCTTTTACCGCATTTATAGACAGCATGGCTTTACCAAGTTCTGCATTTAATCTATCAAAAACAGGTTCACCAAGTCCGGCTGGAACATCCTGAATAACACAAGTTACAGTTCCTCCAATAGTATCACCTTGTTTTCTGATTTCCTTAATTTTTGCAATCATTGTTTCAGCAATATCATCGTCTGGGCATCTCACAATGTTTCCTTCTATTTTATCAAAATCTAATTCTTGATAAGGTTTTTCTAGATAAATATCTCCAACTGATGAAGTATAAGCATTGATTTTGATAGTTGAAATAAGTTGTTTTGCAACCGCTCCTGCCACTACACGGCATGCGGTTTCTCTAGCTGAACTTCTTCCACCTCCGCGATAATCTCTAACACCATATTTTTTGTCGTAGGTATAATCTGCATGGCTTGGTCTGTAAACATCTTTTATATGTGAATAATCTTTAGATTTTTGATTGGCATTTTCTATCACAAAACCTATAGGCGTTCCAGTTGTCATACCTTCAAAAATTCCGGATAAAAATTTAACTGAATCTGGCTCTTTTCTTTGGGTAACAATCTCAGATTGTCCAGGTTTTCTGCGATTTAATTCATTTTGAATTTTTTGAAAATCAAGTTTTAATCCAGATGGACATCCATCAATTACACCACCTATAGCTTCGCCATGTGATTCTCCAAAAGTTGTAAGGTTAAAAATTTTTCCAAAGGAATTTCCTGCCATAACTATTTTTTTATGCTACTAAAGTAAATCTATTATTAGAGAAACAAAAATACAAACAACTAATATCATATAGTCCAAAAGTTTATTATTTACGTAAATCTTATTAAATGTTAATCTTTTTTGATTAAATTTATATTACTAAATCCAATTTTCAATAAATCTTATCGTTTCATTAAAACAATGAACGATATTTTTTTGTTAAAAATGTATAAATTTTAAAAACCTTAAATTTTATGAAAAAATTATTTTTATTATCAATTGCATTAATAAGCTTTGCCTTTACAACTAGTGCACAGAATGTTTCACCAAATGCAATAGGTCTTCGTATGGGAGGAAGTGATGGTTTTGGTGCCGAAATCTCATATCAAAGAGGTTTGGACACAAATAACAGACTTGAATTTGATTTGGGCTGGAGAAGCGGAAACGACTATGATGCGTTTAAGTTGTCTGGTTTGTACCAATGGGTTATGCACCTTGATGGGAATTTTAACTGGTATGTAGGTGCTGGTGGTGGTGTTGGTTCTTGGAGTAGCGATTATAGAGAAGCCGATGATGGTGCATTTATATTCATAGCAGGAGATATTGGTATTGGATTTTAATGACGATCTGGATTTTGATTTAGCTTTAGGTATTCGCTATCAATTCTAGAGCGATAATCATAAACATATTTAAAAAGCCACTTAAAAAAGTGGCTTTTTCTATTTGTATATAACACATTTTGTCAGTGTCTCTTTATAGACTGCTTCATATTGAGGAACAATTTCATGGATATCAAAGCGAAGTGATTCTTTCTTTGCATTAATCTTAAATGTTTTTAAAACCTCTTCATCGCTTAAAATTTTCACTGCGTTTTTGGTCATGTCAACAATATCACCAACATCGCTCAAGTAACCTGATACACCATGTTTATTCACTTCAGGGATACCTCCTGTATTACTCGAAATAACAGGAACACCAAATGCCATAGCTTCTAAAGCAGCGAGCCCAAAACTTTCTGTTACTGATGGTAAAAGAAATAAATCTGAAAAACATAAAATCCTATCTATCTCGTTGCTGTTTCCGAAGAATACAACTTTTTCTTCTATGCCAAGTTTTCTGCATAATAATTCAGCAGGTTCTTTTTCTGGACCTTCACCTACCATCATTAATTTAGCTGGAAGCTCTTTTTGGATGTTATAAAACACAGCAATAACATCTTCTATTCTTTTCACCTTCCTAAAATTACTTACATGAGTAATAATTTTCTCATCATCATTAGCCATCATCTCCCTTTGGCAATCTTTAAATAAAGACTTCCCTTTTTCCGAATCAATGAAGTTTGGAATTACTTTAATTTCATTCGTTACATTGAATAATCGCATTGTATCCTCTTTCAAGCTTTGGGATACCGCTGTTACTGCATCAGATTTATTGATGCTAAATGTAACGGCAGGTTTATAAAAAGGATGATTACCAACAAGAGTTATATCGGTGCCATGCAGGGTTGTGACTATAGGAACATAAATTTCTTCTTCACGAAGCATCTTTTGTGCCATATAAGCTGCATAGGCATGCGGTATGGCATAGTGTACATGCAAAACTTCAATTTTATACAGCTTTACCATATCAACTAATTTACTTGACAGTGCTAGTTCATAAGGCTGATAATGAAATAAAGGATATTCGGGAACATTTACTTCATGATAATGTACGTTATGGCTTAATAAGTCTAATCTTACTGGCTGGCTGTAGGTTATAAAATGAATTTCATGTCCTCTTTTTGTGAGTTCTAATCCAAGTTCTGTAGCTACCACACCACTACCTCCAAATGTTGGATAACAAACAATACCTATTCTCATCTATTCTATAATTGCTTCGTAAATTAAACGCTGTATTTTGGTTCTAATATCTTCTCTTAATAAGATATTATTTTCTGCTCTTGGATATGTTCTATTTGCTAAAAATATGTACACAATTTCTTCATCAGGGTCTGCCCAAGCGTACGTTCCAGTAAAACCAGAATGACCAAAGCTTGTCATTGATATGCAACCACAAGTTGGTCCCTTTTCACCTAACTGAGGCTTATCAAAACCTATTCCACGCCTATTATTATTGTGACAAAAATAACACTTATTGAATTTATCTATTGTTTCGGGTTTTAAATACCGTTTGCCGCCATAAAATCCTTTTTGCAAATACATCTGCATTATTTTTGCAACATCATTGGCATTACTAAAAACACCAGCATGACCTCCTACTCCGTTTTGCATTGCAGCTCCCATATCATGTACGTATCCTTGTATTTTTTGATACCTGTAATAATCATCTATTTCCGTTGGTACGATATTTTTATTACTTACTAAATTATATGGATTATACATAGTATGATTAGCTCCTATAGATCTAAAAAAATGATCTTGCACTAACTGATCTAATGGTTTGTCGTAATAATCTTCAATAAATTTCTTTAGTAGATAATAAGGCAGATCGCTATATCTATAACGTAATCTCCGTAATAATTCACTTTCCTTTATTGTTTTTACTATAGAATCTTGATAATCACTACGTAAATATAAATTATTTGCAACTTTAATATTAAACTTCTGATCATATTCGGTTCTATAATATTTTTTATCGGGTCTTTTAGTTACAGAATCTAGAGTTGCTTGATAAAACGGAATCCAAGGTTTTAATCTCGCATAATGAGATAACATTTGTTTTATGGTGATATTAGTCTTGTTTGAATCATCAAACCCTAATAGCATACTTGAAAGTTTAGTATCTAAACTTACAATTCCTTTTTCTACTAACTCCATTAGCAAAGGTAAAGTAGCTAAAATTTTGGTTAAGGAAGCAACATCATAAATATCATCAGATTTTACTTTATCAGTACCTTCATAAGTATGTTTTCCAAAATTCTTATTATAAATTACTTTCCCTTTTCTAGCAACAAGTAATTGAATACCAGGTGTCATTTTCTGGTTGACTGCAACTTTAGCAACAGAATCAATTCTATTTAACTTTTCTGTACTCATACCTACTCTTTCAGGAAGAGTATAACCTAATCTCGAAATAGAATTTGTAGAAATACCTTCGCCAACTGAAAAACTTTTTCCAATAGAAACTGGTAATGTGCCATTTGCACCAAGCGCACCAAATATGACTTGAGCAGATTTTTGTTGTGCTAAATTACTGTTCTGATAACTAACAACAATGCTTTCTATGTTTTCTATAGATTGCAGATCATTCAGAGCATATGGTTTTACAAATACATCCAAAATAACAGTATTGGTTCTGGAAATTTCATAGAGCCAAACTAATTCTTGATTGGTGAACTTATAACTTTTCCATGGATTATCATTAGAACGATGCAGGCCAATAATCACTGTATTGTATGTATTTAGTTGCTTGATTAAATCATCAAGTTTATCACTTTTTATTTCATGGACTTTGGTATACTTTTTAAGCTCATTAAGAAATATAGAACCAGAGTCATCTCCCATATGAACATAAGCAATATTTTTAGTGTCTAAATTTTGTAATGGCAATAAATCAGATTTATTTTTTGCTATTGTGATTGCATTTTCAATTAACTCTTCATATAAAATATCATCTTCAAGTCTATTCAAATCATCAACCAAATCATAAATTCCTACAGGTTTATAATTATTAAGACCTACTTTATATTTAGCTTGTAATATTTTCTTTACTGAATGTTCTAACCGTTCTTCAGTTATATCTCCTTTATCATAAGCTTCAATTATTTTAGTTACTCCTGTTGGAACATCTTCTGAGACTAATAGCACATCATTTCCAGCCAAAAATGCAGCTAAATCTATTTCTCCGGATTCATCAAAATTAGAAGCACCTTTCATATTAAGTGCATCTGTATAGATTAACCCTTTAAAACCTAACTGGTCTTTTAAAACATCTGTTACAATATGCTTTGACAAAGATGAAGGATATCCTGATCTTGGCTCCAAACTCGGTACATTCAAATGAGCAACCATAACACTAGATAGTCCAGCTTTAATTAATGGTTTATAAGGATAGAGTTCTACTGAATCAATACGTTTTTCATCAAAGCTAATAGTAGGCAATGTTTTGTGAGAATCTGCATCTGTATCACCATGTCCTGGAAAATGTTTAGCAGTTCCCAATACTCCAGCATTTTGCATTCCATTCATAAATGCTAAAGCCTTTTCGGTAACATTATTTCTATCTTCACCAAAAGACCGATTACCAATAATTGGGTTTTTTGGATTTGTATTGATATCAACTACAGGTGCAAAGTTAAAATGTACGCCCAAGCGTTTACAATGTTCACCTATTTGTCTTCCAGTTTGTTCGACTAATTTGTTGTCTTTTATAGCTCCAAGTGTCATATTCCATGGAAAAGAATAGGTAGAATCTAATCGCATGCCTAAACCCCATTCTGCATCCATTCCAACCAATAAAGGGATTTTAGAAATAGCTTGAAGTTCATTATTTAATTTTGCTTGTCTAATCGGACCTCCTAAAGAAAATATAATACCACCAATATGATTGTTATTGATAAGCTTTCGCACTTGGGCTTTATGGGCATTATCTCCATTAGAAAACACTTGAACCATATACTTGAGCCTCAAAATCATCAGACAATAAGGGATTATCAAAGTCTTGAGAATAAATACTAAATATGGTAAGTAAAGAAGATAAGAGGAAAAAAGTCTTGTGCATATTAATAGTTAATAGCTATTTTTATTATTTAATTAAAAACTATGCCAAAATAGTATTTTTAAAACGAAGAATAAAAGACTTTAAGATAGTTTTATAAAGAATGTTTTGAACATTAGTTCACAAGAAATTTAAAAGCTATAGCAAAATAATTAGCTGATAATCCTGTATTCCTTTTATAGTAATTATATTTAAAATCAATATTTTTTAATCCCAATTTCCAAATATGTGAATTGGTAAAAATGTCTGTATAGGAAAGACCTATTCCATATTGATTGGCATTGAATTCAGACAAATCATAATCTGAAGTATAATATGAACTAGTAGATAAATTCTCTTCATATGGTGCAAAGTAATTAGCTTCAGTTTGATTGTAATAGCGGTACGATGGGTATAAAGTAAATTTTGAAGTAATTTTAAATGGAATTTCTACACTTGCAGTATGAGAAATTATTCCCCAATCATCATTATAAAATCTGTAATATGTTCGTAAACTGGTTTTTTCATTCAAATAATAATTAAACCTAAAACCAATTGGATATTTAAATCGTGTATCTGGCAGTCTTTCAAAATCATCTGCAAGTTGAAAAACATCTTTATTTTCTTTTGAAGTATATATAGGAATACTTGAAGCATTGCCAATATAATAATTATCAATGTCAGAAAAATAAACCCTTTGCATTGGGTTACCCAACCAACCTTGTTGCTGGACAATATCTACAAATAAAGAAAATTGTGCATATCTATTAATGATTTGCGACCATGCTAATGTTAAAGCATATGTATTTCTTCCTTTGTCCTTAATTAATGAAAAACCAGGTACAGGTTGCCAATCCATACTAACATTACCATTCTGATCTAAAATATCTACGCCTTCAAAAAAGCCATCATTTAGATTACCGTTCACTTCAACATAAGAATCTAACTCCGTAGGATATCTTGGATTCCAAAAATCTATATATACTTTAGCATGCGCACTAATTTCAGTATTTTTTTCATTGAAAAGCTTTGCCATACCTGCTCCTATACCAAAAGAAGTATAATCATACTCTGCTGCAAAAGAAAGGTTTGTATTCCAAATAAAATTTCTGTCATCTGAACTATGTGAATAATCAGCAGTAAAACTAGCCCATGTATCCTGTCTTGAAGCTCCTGATGAAGCAGCCCAAGGCGTTCCAATAACAGCGCTTGAACCATTGTTATTATCTTCTTCTTCGTCATCGTCATCTTCTTCTCCATTAGAAGCTCCTGAAATATCAAACGGATTTAAATTACTTGATGAAGCAGATGTGTAAGCCGAAATACCTGCATCTATTGTCAGCACATCATCATCATTCAAAG
>JARRKS010000155.1:0-4053 GCA_037387865.1 Flavobacteriaceae bacterium | reverse complement strand
CATTTTAATTCTGTTTTTCACCATTTTTGGTTTTATAAGCCAGAACGAAGTTTCTATACCTAATCAAGAAATTGTTATACAATTTAAAAGTGATAAGGTTACTTCTCATGAAGCTCAAAGTACTATTGCAATTATAAAAAGCCATTTAAAAGAAATTGGAGCAGATAATATACATGTAAAAAAGAGTAAAAATGGAAAGCTAAAAATTACTTACCATAGTGAGGTTGATGTTGCTTGTGTAAGAGAGTGGCTTTCTAAAGAAAAGAAAATAGTATTTGATTATATTTTTGATAATGAAAATGATGATCATAAAAATGTTCCTTCCGATGACAATTTGATTTGTTACAATTTTGATATCTATGAAATTCAAAATGATGGTGATACAGATTTAGATCTCAACGGAATAGTTTTAAAGAAAAAAACCAATAATGATCGATTTTTTGACCCTAATGTTTTTTTAACACACAATAAAATAGATGTTAGCAAAGAAAATAGAATCTTTAAGGTGTCTTATAAATTATGGAGAAATGTTGTAATTGCAATAGAAACTCCACCACATAGCATTCCAGAAGTTAGAGCAGGACCTCAATTGGCTGGGAATTCATAACTACAAATAAACTTCCCAAATAAATAATATTAGTAGCTTTAAAATAGAGTAAAGACAAAGAACTTATATTTAAGATAGCTTTTAATAGTTATATGTAAGGCTATAAAACCATATTTAATCATTAAAATAATTGTCAAATCCTAGGGTAAACTCTATATTTGCCCGTTTTAAAATTTGATTACAAAAAAATATAAAATGCAAAATAAAGGACTAGTAAAATTATTTGCAATATTGTTTGGCTTGGTAAGTATTTACCAATTGTCATTTACATTCAAGGCAAATAAAATTGAAAGAGATGCTCAAGCTTATGCAAATGGAGACACTGTAAAAGAGCGTCAATATTTGGATTCACTTGCAACCTATAGAGTAGATGTTGATGGAAAACAAGAAAATATAAAAGTTTTTGATATTGGTATTGCCGACTTTACATACAACGAAGTAAAGCAAAAATCAATGAACCTTGGGCTAGATTTAAAAGGTGGTATAAATGTGATTTTACAAGTTTCTGTAAAGGACATTTTAAAAGGTTTAGCAAACCATACAACCGATCCACTTTTCAATAAGGCTTTAGATGATGCTTCAGAACTTCAAAAGAATAGTCAAAACACTTATTTAGAAGATTTCTTTGTTGCTTTTGATGCCATTAAAGGTGATTCAAAATTAGCATCGCCAGATATATTTGCCAATCGTACTTTAAGTGATGAAATTACTTTCGATATGACTGATGATGAGGTAAAACCTATCATTGAAACAAAAATTGACGAATCAATAGTATCTGCTTTTGAAGTATTACGTAAGCGTATTGATGAGTTTGGAGTTACCTCTCCTAATATTCAGCGTTTAGGAAAGTCTGGTAGAATTTTAGTAGAACTACCAGGTGTTAAAGATGTAGAGCGTGCTTCAAGTTTATTACAAAGCACTGCACAATTAGAATTTTGGGATGCTTATAAAGGTGAAGAGTTTTTCCCATTTTTGGTACAAGCAAATGAGGTTTTAAAAGATATTGTTGAAGATGATACTAAAACAGAACAGGTTGAAAGTGATGATCAAGAAACTTCAACAGAAGATGCAACTATTGATGAATTACTTGGTGAGGCAGATACAGACTCAACGGCAGTCGCAGTCAATCCGTTATTCGATTTAATCAAAGGTCAAGGATATCAAGGTGGTCCAGTCATTGCACAGTTTGATATTAAAGACAAAGAAAAGGTGCTTAATTACTTAAACATGCCTGAAGTAAGATCATTACTTCCTGCCGAAAGACGTTACGTAAAGTTCTTATTTAGTAAACCTGAAAAAGATAGTGAAATTGTAGAATTATATGCCTTAATTGGTAATAGAGAAAACACACCGCAGTTAAGTGGTGCTGTAGTTACAGACGCAAGACAATCTTATGGACCTACAGGAAAGCCTACCGTTTCTATGCAAATGAATGCCAAAGGTGCAAAAATTTGGGAAGAAATGACTGGAAAGGCGTTTAGTCAAGGTAGTCAAATCGCTATTGTACTAGATAACATAGTCTATTCTGCTCCAGGTGTGACTACTGGACCTATCTCTGGAGGTAATTCAGAAATTTCCGGACAATTTACTTTAAACGAAGCAACAGATTTAGCTAATGTTTTAAGAGCAGGTAAACTACCGGCACATGCAGATATTATACAGAGTGAAGTTGTTGGACCATCTTTAGGACAAGAAGCTATAGATAGTGGTAAGATTTCATTTTCAATTGCATTATTGGTAGTATTAGTCTGGATGTTTATATATTATGGTAAAGGAGGGCTTTTTGCAGATATTGCAATGATTTTTAATATCTTATTAATCTTTGGAGTACTTTCAGGGCTAGGAGCTGTTTTAACTTTACCAGGTATTGCGGGTATTGTGCTTACAATAGGTATGTCTGTTGATGCTAACGTACTTATCTTTGAGCGAATTCGAGAAGAAATTGCTAAAGGTAAAGGGCAAAAAGAGTCTATTCAAGATGGTTTCAGTAATGCATTATCTTCAATTCTAGATGCTAATATTACAACAGGTTTAACAGCTTTAATTTTATTCATTTTTGGTACGGGACCAATTAAAGGTTTTGCTACTACCTTACTAATTGGTATTGGTACATCTTTATTTACTGCAATTTTTATAACAAGATTACTTGTAGATTGGTATGTGAATAGAGGAGGAAAATTAGACTTCTCAACAGCTTTAACAAAAAATCTTTTCAGAAATATTAATATTCAATTTTTAATTAAGCGTAAGGTAGCTTATATCTTTTCAGGAATTTTAATAGTTATTGGTTTGGGCTCATTGTTTACTAATGGATTAGATCAAGGTGTTGATTTTGTTGGAGGAAGAACATATCAAGTTCGTTTTGCTCAAGAAGTTAGTGCGACCGAAATAACAGCGACTTTAAGTGAAGTATTTGGTAGTGCCGATGCTAAAACGTTTGGGGCAGATAATCAATTAAAAATTACAACTAAATTTAGAGTTAATGATACTGGGTCTGAAGCAGATGAGGAGATTAGACAATCTTTATTCAATGCTTTACAACCTCATTTGGAAGGATTATCGTATGATGACTTTATAAGCGATAATGAACATAAAACAGTTGGATTGATGAAGTACTATAAAGTAAGTCCAACTATTGCAGATGATATTAAGAAAGCATCTTTTTGGGCAATTTTGGGATCATTAATTGTTGTATTCTTGTATATCTTATTAAGATTTAAAAGATGGCAATTCTCGTTAGGAGCAGTAGCTGCTGTTTTCCATGATGTATTAATTGTTCTTGGTATATTCTCACTAACCTATAAGTTTATGCCTTTTAATATGGAAATAGATCAGGCATTTATTGCAGCCATTCTAACGGTTATTGGTTATTCTTTAAATGATACTGTTGTAGTGTTTGATAGAATTAGAGAGTTTTATAATGAACATACAAGTTGGAAGTTTGATAGAACGGTTAATGTGTCATTGAGCAGTACTTTAAGTAGAACATTAAATACATCTTTAACAACGCTGGTTGTGTTGTTTTCTATTTTTATTTTTGGAGGTGACTCTATACGAGGATTTATGTTCGCTCTAATTGTAGGTGTTATCGTTGGTACTTACTCGTCATTATTTATTGCAACACCAATTATGTATGATAGTGTGAGAAAACTGGAAGAGAAAAAGAATAAGTAAGTTTAACTTAATTTATAAACTAAATAGAAAAGCCTCCTTAAATTAGGGAGGTTTTTCTATTTAATATGAAATAGAATCACCGACTTTAATGGCCCATTCGTTTACCATACCTGAATTTAATTCAAGAACATATTTAGCCGGATAAACAGAAGGTAAAGAAGCTTCATTAAAAGGCTTCGCATTTTCTTGAAAACTTACAATTTTATGATTACCATTTATAAAAATAATATCTAAAGGAAATTGTGTATTCTTCATATAAAACGAACGTGGTA
>JARRKS010000154.1:1065-8716 GCA_037387865.1 Flavobacteriaceae bacterium | reverse complement strand
TGTTTGAGGTGTTGTGTAAGGTTTTCCAGAATGCCAATTTAATCCAAGAGCTAGTTTAAAATTGTTGTAAGTATATGTTCCTGCAAAGTTTATGCTATGTCTTATATCTACATTGTTAGGAAAAGATTGTCCATTATTCAAAGTATCAAAAGTGTAATCATTCTTACTGTAAGAATAACTAAACCAAGAGTTGAATTTTGTAAACTGTTTGTTTATTAAAAAATCTACTCCTTTAACCAGATATTCACCATTAGCATTGACAAACTGATATTGGTTTTGAAAACCTTGACTTCTTGTGGTAATTCCTTTTACATCTTTAATATAGGCCTCTGCACTTATTAAAAGTTTATTTTTATTATAATGTACACCTGCAGAAATTTGTTTGCTTTTAATAATTGGAATATGAACTTCTCTATTGGCTATATCCAGATCATCTTCATTGTTTGATAAGATCCAACGGCGTTTTTCCACACCAAGAAAATCGTTTTGTAAATCAATGATTTGTGAAGTTGTTTGGCTTTTAAACTCGCCTAAAAATTCAAATCTAAAAAAATTGAGAAAACGTTGGTTAAAACTTAATCGAGGTTCTAATAAAACTTCATCAAGTTTCTTAATGATGTTTAACCTTGATCCAACTTTCAAATTTGTATTCCTGTTTTTTGATCTAAATTCTACTTCTGAATAAAAAGAATGACTCCTAATCACTTCTTTGATGTAGCTTCTAAATTCTGGATTATTAACATCTTCTAGATTGCTTACACCTGTTTCAAAAAATTGATAACCGCCTTTTAATTTGAGGCTATTTGTAAATGCATAATTCAAATCCAACTTTACTGCAGTGTCATAAACCTCGTTTTCTTGTATCAATCTTTGATTGTTTATTACGTCAAAATTTGTTGCATCCAAATTATAATTTGATAAATAAACTTGTGCATTGCTTGTGAATTTATCATTCCAATCTCTGGTATATGTAAACCAGCTGCAAGATTGCGTTGTGTCAATTTACTGTTTAAAGCTTCATTTATATCATTTATTCTGGACTGCTCTTGATAATTTAAATTATTGTAAATGTTCAAGAAATTGAAGCGCAATTTATCTTTTTCCGAAATATCATAAAGTAGTTTAGTCATGACATCATAAAAATAAAAACGCTCGTTTTTAGAGATGGCATTATTATCGTCAGACTGATTATTGGATAAATCTGAATCCTGAAAAATACGTTTAAAATATTGATCATAAGTTGGTGTAATAACTAAATCTGTAAATCAACATTAATCAAATTAAAACCAAGACCAGCATTAAAATTACCATCAATTGCATTTGACAATTGCATACCTATGGTGCTTGAAACACCATCGCCATATTGAGCGCTTGTACCATTTTTATAGATATTTACCTCTTTGGTAAGATAAGGGCTGTAAGCAGAGATTAATCCAAAAAAATGACCCGATTGATACATTTTTATACCATCTAGCAGTATTAAGTTTTGATCATGTGTTCCGCCTCTTACGTTAATATTAGATACGGTTTCATCAACACTTAAAATACCAGGCAACGCTTGAACAGTTTGTAGGATATCTGGTTCAATCAATCCAGGTAGAATACCAAAAGATTCAGGTTTAATATTAATTGAACCATTGTTAGTTTTGGTAATACCAGTAGTTAGATAATTGGTAATAAAAATTTCAGGCAGTTCTTCTATTTGATTATTAAATTCGTCTTGAGTTTTACTAGTTTTTATAACCACAAAACGATTATCAAGTAATTCGAATTCTAAATCAGTAGATTCATTGAGATAACCTAACACTTCATCTAGGTCTAATTCAGGTTTTGGTGAATAAATTTGTTTATCTTTTATGGTGTCATCTGCATAAGAAAAACTGATGTTATATCTTGTTTCAAGTTCTTTTAAAATATTTGCAAGCGGTTGTTGATCTTCTTGAACTGTTTGGGCAATTACGCTTGTTAAATTCAGAAAAAATAAAAAGATAAAAAGATAAATGATCCCTTTATTATTCACGATTTAAAGTTATAGTATTATTTATTTTACTATACGTTAAATGTAAAGGTAATGTAATTGATTTTAAAGCAACATCAATATTATTATGAGAAAAACCACCAGTAAATAATTGATCTGTATCAACAGCATCCGAATTTATTTTGACGTTGTATTGTCTTTCAAATTCTGCTATAACCTGAATGTAAGGTAGACTCTCAAACTGGCTTTCGTTATGAAGCCACGAAGGTGTTGTACTTATTTCTTTTTCTTTAGCAATTAATTTCCCATCAATGATCAAAAAACTGTCTCCAGGAGATAGTTTTGTTTGTTGAGATTTATAAGTAACACCAACCAACCCTTCGTAGCAAATAACTTCAAAATAATTGTCTCGTTGTTTTACGTTGAACTCCGTTCCATAAACAGTAACAGTTCCAGAAGATGTAATGACATTAAAAGTAGAACCTTTGGAAACTTTGAAAAAAGCTTCTCCTTCTAGTTCAACTTCTCTAACATCATTCCATTTTTTCTTATTAAATGTGATAAATGATTTAGCATTCAAAGAAACATTTGATGCATCAGGAAGCTCAATAAATGTTTTTTGAGAAGCCAATGTAGAAACTGTTGTATCTAATGATGTAGTATAATAGTACACACTAAAACAAATAGCCAAAATTGCTGCAACTCGTAATAATGGGTTAATCCAAATTAATTTTAGCTTGTTAACTTTGGTTACTTTAATAGTGTCTTTAAGTTTGTTTAATTCAATAGAAGTATCATAATCTTCGGCTTTAAAATCCTGAAGATTAGTATCTAATGATATTAATTCGTCATAATCCTCAAGTTTTTTAAAAGCTTCAAGTTCATGAGTATTTAACTCATTATCTAACCATTTCTTTATTAAATCTTCTCGTTTCATTTTCTTTAATTCATTTTTTCCTACCCTTATTTTTAAATTTCTTTAATATCTTCTCTCAATTTTTTTAGTGCACCATAAATTCTTTTTTCAACAGCTTTGGTAGAAATATCTAAAATAGATGCAATTTCCTTAAATCGTTTTCCTTCAACTCTGTTCATTAAAAATGCAGTTCTCTGTGCTTCTGTTAAATTAGAAAGTGCTTTTTGGAGCTTTTGCTTATACTCATTTTCCTGCATTAAGAATTCAGGATTTTCATTGGTATAGGTTTTAGGTTTAGTTTTCGCATATTTTAATACTACCTTTTGATGCGCATATTCATTTAACATCAAATTATTGGCTGCTGTAAAAACAAAACTTTTAGCTTTATCTGGAGTTACTTTACTACAATTTTGCCAAAGTTTCACAAATGCTTCCTGAACCTTGTCTTTTGGATTTAAATGTTCACCAAACTTATAATATAAAAAATCGTGTAGGTCTTTAGAATACTTATTGAAAATAGAAGAGAATAGGTGTTCTTCACACACATTGTCATGTAGCTGTTTACTCATTTATTCAGGACATAAGGTTATGCTAATTTAAAAAAATTAATTCGTTAGGGTAGGAATTTTAAAACCTATGCTGTTCTATTATCAAAAAATGCTATGTCTAATTTAAAAACCTACATTATGAAAACGAATTTTAAACTACTTATTGTTTTACCTTTTTTTGCCTTATTAATGTTTTCGTCTTGCCAAGATGAAGTCATGGAAATTACCGAAACTAATGAAGAACAAGTTTTTGAAGCTGATTCTGAAGTTGCTGAATTAATGTCTAAAGTAGCTACTAACGATGGCTCTGAAGACAATATTATTGATGGCGCCAATGAATTATCTTTAAAATTACCTGTTACCGTTATTGCTAATGGAGAACAGATTGTTGTTGCTTCAGTTGAAGATTATAATAAAATTGAAGCAAATTTTGATGCTTTTGAAGACGATGATGATACATTAGAAATAGTTTATCCAGTAACAGTTACTTTACGTGATTATTCTGAAGTAGTTGTTAACAGCCGTACAGAACTTGATGCTTTAAGAGATGATAGTACAGATGAAGAAGATGACGATATTGAATGTATAGATTTTAAATATCCTATTTCTTTTTCAGTTTACGACTCTAACTTTCAAGTTATTGATGTAATTACTATTGAAAATGATACACAATTATATAGATTCATTCACAATTTAGAACCAGGTATTTTAGTGAGCTTAAACTTTCCTGTAACTATGATCTATGCAGATGGTTCAACAATTGAAGTAAATAGCTATTTACAATTAGGTAGAGTTATTTTAGAAGCACGTTACATTTGTGATGAAGATGATGACAACGACTATAATGATGATGATTTTACCGTAGAACGATTAAATAATCTATTGGTATCATGTCCTTGGGTTGTACATGATTTAAGAAGAAACAATAATGATCTAGCCGATGACTATAGAGAGTATATAATGTTCTTCCATGAAAATGGTGTAGTAAAAGTTAGAGCTAGAAATGGTGACATGCTTACAGGAGAATGGGGTACAGAAATGACAGATCGTGGCCCAAAAATAACTTTGGAGTTTGATACTTTGGTAGACTTTACTTTACAATGGTTTGTTTATGAAATTGAGCCAGGAAAGATCAAGCTCTATACAGAAGGCGGTAACAGAATCCTCGTGCGCAAAAATTGTGATGTTCATAACGAACCAACACCAGAACAGGTAGAAGCCATTTTACAAGAATGTATTTGGAGAATCGCTAGAATTTACATTGACAACAATGATCATGACCAAGAATATATTGGTACGCCACTTAAATTTGAAAGTAACGGTGTTGTTAAGTTAAGAGTAAACGGTGAGTTTATTACAGGTACTTGGGATATCTTGTCTACATCTGCTGGATTGGCTTTGCAGATGAGTTTCGACAATCGTCCAGAACTTAATTTGTATTGGTTAATTACAGTAATACAAGAAAATAAAGTGGTTCTAGAGAACAATAATAGTGAAATGCTGTTAAGAAGACATTGTCCAGAGATTGATGGAGACTTGGTATTCATTGATGGTGTTTTAGTAAGTGGATTGTGGAATTTTGCTCTGTACCAAATAGGCAATGATGATTTAACAGACCAGTATTATATGTTCAATATAGATTTTCTAGAAAACGGTGGACTGAAAGTTCTTAATCCTAACGAACAAATTATGGATTATGGTGCGTGGTTGGCATACAGAAATGAAGGTCTTTTTCTTGGTTTGAATTTTGGATTAGATTCTGGCTTTAGCGAATTTAATCACAGATGGAAAATTGCTGAAGTTTCAGAAAATAGAATAGAATTGCACGATTTAAGTAATTCTGGAACAATAGAAAGAAAATTAGTTTTAGAAAGAGTCCTATAATGTTAAGTGTTATGGTTGGTTAGTAAAGGGCTTCATATCTTTGAGGTTAATTATAGTTGGTTAGTTACCCTTTACTATAAAGCTGTCAAGACGAAAGTTTTGGCAGCTTTTTTCTTCTAGCTTTTTAATGTATATACTTTATTTATAAAGTACAAATCGTTAAATTTGCACTTCTTAAAATCAGAAGTAGATTATGTTTAATAGTTTAAGTGAAAAGTTAGATAAAGCATTACACGTTTTAAAAGGACATGGTAGTATAACTGAAGTTAATGTTGCCGAAACTTTAAAAGAAGTGAGACGTGCATTACTTGATGCCGATGTTAACTTTAAAATTGCTAAAGAGTTTACAAATACTGTTAAGGAAAAGGCCCTAGGTCAAAATGTATTAACTACGTTACAACCTGGACAGTTAATGGTTAAACTCGTTAAGGACGAGTTAACAAAATTAATGGGTGGTGATGCAGAAGGTATAAACCTATCAGGAGAGCCAAGTATTATCTTAATGTCTGGTTTGCAAGGTTCTGGTAAAACAACGTTTTCAGGAAAGCTAGCTAATTACCTTAAAAATAAAAAAACAAAAAAACCTTTATTAGTTGCTTGTGATGTTTATCGTCCAGCGGCTATTGACCAATTGCATATTGTTGGCGAACAAATTAATGTAGAGGTATTTAGTGATAAAGGTAATAACGATCCCGTGGCGATTGCAAAAGCAGCTATTGCTCATGCAAACGCAAACGGATTTAATGTAGTTATTATAGATACCGCTGGTCGTTTGGCTGTAGATGAGGTTATGATGACCGAAATATCCAATATTCATAAAACCATTCAACCACAAGAGACCCTGTTTGTTGTAGATTCTATGACAGGTCAAGATGCAGTAAATACAGCAAAAGCCTTTAACGATGTTTTGAATTTCGATGGTGTAATACTTACTAAACTTGATGGTGATACAAGAGGTGGTGCTGCATTGTCAATTAAATCTGTAGTCAATAAACCAATCAAGTTTATCGGTACAGGAGAGAAGATGGAAGCTATAGATGTTTTTTATCCATCTCGTATGGCTGATAGAATATTGGGAATGGGTGATGTTGTTTCTTTAGTTGAAAGAGCACAAGAGCAATTTGATGAGCAAGAAGCCAGAAAGCTTCAAAAGAAAATTGCAAAGAATCAATTTGGGTTTGACGATTTCTTAAAGCAGATACAGCAGATCAAAAAAATGGGTAACATGAAAGATCTTGTTGGTATGATTCCTGGTGCTGGAAAAATGATGAAAGATGTTGATATTGATGATGATGCTTTTAAAGGGATTGAAGCTATAATTCACTCTATGACACCTAAAGAAAGAACAAATCCTTCTATAATTGATGCAAGTAGAAAAAAGAGAATAGGTAGAGGCTCTGGTACATCTGTTCAAGAAGTTAATCAATTGTTGAAGCAGTTTAATCAGATGAAAAGTTAGCAAAGACATCAAGAATGAAATAGCTGAAGAGGTAAAAAAGATTAAAACCAATGATGGAAAAACACCTCATTTGGCTGCTGTTTTGGTTGGAACAGATGGTGCGAGCATGACGTATGTGAATTCAAAAGTAAAGGACTGTGAAATGGTTGGATTTAAGTCAACATTGATTGATCTTCCAGAGGAAACACCTGAAAAAAATCTTTTAGAGATTATACACAATCTCAACACAGACGATGATATTGATGGTTTTATAGTTCAATTGCCATTACCCAAACATATTGATGAACAAAAGGTTTTAATGGCTATTAACCCCGATAAGGATGTTGATGGTTTTCATCCCACGAACGTTGGTAAAATGACTTTGGATTTGCCAACTTTTATCTCTGCTACGCCTTTTGGTATTTTAGAACTGTTGGAACGTTATCATGTGGAAACTTCTGGTAAGCATGTTGTAGTTATTGGTAGAAGTCACATTGTTGGGCGCCCAATGAGCATTTTGATGAGCCAAAAACGTAAAGCTGGCAATGCAACCGTTACAGTAGCTCATAGTAGAACATCAAATTTAAAGGAAATCACGAAACAAGCTGATATCATTATTGCAGCACTTGGCATTCCAGAATTTTTGACTGGAGATATGGTAAAAGATGATGTTACTGTTGTAGATGTAGGAATTACCCGTGTTCCTGATGACACCAAAAAGCGCGGTTACAGATTGGCTGGAGATGTGCATTTTGAAAGTGTAAGCACTAAAGCTAAATACATTACACCAGTTCCTGGTGGTGTTGGCCCAATGACTAGAGCTATGTTATTAAAAAATACATTACTGGCTTGCAAACAAAATAAAACAAGAAATTAATTATTTTTTT
>JARRKS010000154.1:0-1054 GCA_037387865.1 Flavobacteriaceae bacterium | reverse complement strand
GATTTGAATTCTAGAGCATTACCTGCTGGATCATAAAAAAACATTGTGGCTTGTTCACCTGCTTGTCCTTCAAATCTGATATATGGTTCTATAATGAATTTAATGCCTTTCGATTTTAAATCTTCAGCAAAAGGATGAAACCTTTTCCAAGGCAAAATAACACCAAAATGTGGTACCGGAACTGCTTTACCATCAACAGGATTGGTATGTAAGATTTCATCAGGTTTTGGTTTGTAATGTATAACAAGCTGATGACCAAAGAAGTTAAAATCTACCCAATGGTCACTACTTCTTCCTTCTTCACAATGTAATACATCACGATAAAAAATTCTGCTTTCTTCTAGATTATGAACAGGAATTGCCAAATGAAAAGGAGATAATGCTGACATCAAAAATAATATATTTAGATGTAAATTTACCTATTAATTTATTCTCTTTCTAAAAATTCAGCTATTAGTTTTGTGAGTTTTTCACTTTCATCTTGTTGTACAAAATGGCCTGATTTTGGTAAGATTTCAATAGTTAATTCATTATCTATAAAATCCCAAGTATTGTTATGCCCACTTATTGGTAAATATTTATCATTCTTTCCATGAACAATTAAAACAGGCATCATTAAGTTAGGGAAATCTTTATTTCTTCTAATAAAACTTTCTTTTTTTAAATTCTCTAAAGTTGGGTAATTTGCTTTATAATAATTAATCATGGCGTCTTTGCTAGATTTTTTAAAAGCAGCAATGTAAATAGGTTTTGCTATTTCGTCTTTTACCCAACCAGAAAGCCAATGTTCTGTTAGTTTTGCTCTAAACTCATCAGATACAAAAGTATCAGCATATGATGGTTGTCGCACTTCAGTTGGAACTATTGGTTTGTTGATACCAACCTTTGGGTGTGGAACACTTATTATTACAAGTTTTTTAACAAGTTCAGTATATTGAATTGCAAGCCTCCAAGATATGGCTGCTCCCCAATCATGAGCTACTAAATAAATAGGATGTTCACTCGAATTATTAATTACAGCTTTTATATCTCCTACCAGTTCATTGAACAAATA
>JARRKS010000153.1:0-11014 GCA_037387865.1 Flavobacteriaceae bacterium | reverse complement strand
GTTCTGAAACTCAAATAAACATTAAGCGATTAATGGATATTGGTTGTTACAGAGGTATTCGTCATAGAGCTGGACTTCCTTTGAGAGGGCAGCGAACTAAAAACAACTCTAGAACGAGAAAAGGTAGAAGAAAAACTGTTGCTAACAAGAAAAAAGCAACTAAATAATAATTAGTAATATGGCAAAGTCAAGTACTAAAAAACGTAAAGTAATAGTTGATGCTATTGGAGAAGCTCATATTGCTGCTTCATTCAATAACATCATTATATCTCTAACCAACAAAAAGGGAGACGTTGTTTCATGGTCTTCTGCTGGTAAAATGGGCTTTAGAGGTTCTAAAAAGAATACACCTTACGCTGCTCAATTAGCTGCTGAAGATGCTGCAGCTGTTGCACTTGAGGCTGGATTGAAAAAAGTAAAAGTTTACGTTAAGGGTCCTGGAAATGGTAGAGAATCTGCTATTCGTTCAATTCATAATGCTGGTATAGAAGTAACAGAAATAGTAGATGTTACGCCATTACCTCATAATGGTTGTAGACCTCCAAAGCGTAGAAGAGTATAATATTAATTAATAACAAGTATCAACGAGAGAATAACGGTTATCGAAGGATAAGATTAAGACCTTAATTCATAATCACTCTCATAACTCAATTTTAAGAAATGGCAAGATATACTGGTCCTAAAACGAAAATAGCTCGAAAATTTGGTGAAGCTATTTATGGAGAAGATAAAGCTTTCGATAAAAGAAACTATCCTCCAGGTCAACACGGCAACAACAGACGTCGTGGTAAAAAGTCTGAATATGCTATCCAGTTAATGGAAAAGCAAAAAGCAAAATACACGTATGGTATTTTAGAGCGTCAATTTAGAAACATGTTTAAAAAAGCAACTGCAGCTCCTGGAATTACAGGTGAGGTATTATTGCAATTATGTGAATCTAGATTAGACAATGTAGTCTTTAGAATGGGTATTGCACCTTCAAGAAGTGCAGGAAGACAATTAGTATCTCACAGACACATTACTGTAAATGGGAATATTGTAAATATACCGTCTTACTCATTAAAAGCTGGTGATGTTGTTGCAGTTAGAGAAAAATCTAAATCGCTTGAAGCTATTGAAAATTCTTTAGCAAATTCAAGTCACATTTATGAATGGATTACTTGGAATAACGACAAGAAAGAAGGTACGTATGTATCTGTTCCTGCAAGAATCCAGATTCCTGAAAACATAAATGAACAATTCATAGTAGAATTATATTCTAAATAATAAATTATAAATATTGGTATTTAGCCAAAGGGTTTATTTGTATTTCTTCAAACTTATAGGCCGCGCAACTAAATAACAATTAAAAAGAAGAAAAAAATGGCAGTATTTAATTTTCAGAAACCAGACAAAGTAATCATGATTTATTCTACCGATTTTGAAGGTAAGTTTGAATTCAGACCTTTGGAACCTGGTTACGGATTAACAGTGGGAAATGCTTTAAGAAGAGTTTTATTATCTTCTTTAGAAGGATTTGCAATTTCATCAGTTAGAATTGAAGGTGTAGATCATGAATTCTCTGCAATTGCAGGAGTTGTTGAAGATGTTACAGAAATTATCTTAAATCTAAAACAAGTTCGTTTCAAGAGACAAATTGATGATGTTGATAACGAATCTGTTTCAATTTCAATTTCTGGTCAAGAACAAATAAAAGCTGGAGATTTCCAAAAATTTATTTCAGGATTCCAAGTATTAAATTCAGAATTGGTTATCTGTAATTTAGACCCTAAAGTAAACATTAGTATGGAAATTACCATAGAAAAGGGTAGAGGTTATGTTCCTGCCGAAGAAAACAAAAAATCTTCATCACCTGTTGGAACAATATTTACAGATTCTATCTACACACCAATTAAAAATGTGAAGTATAGCATTGAAAACTATCGTGTAGAGCAAAAAACAGATTATGAAAAATTAGTTTTTGAGATCATTACAGATGGTTCAATAAACCCACAAGATGCATTAACCGAAGCTGCTAAAACGTTAATCCACCACTTTATGTTATTCTCTGATGAGAGAATTACACTTGAAGCTGATGAGATTGCACAAACGGAAACTTATGATGAAGAATCACTTCACATGAGACAGTTGCTTAAAACAAAATTAATAGACATGGATCTTTCAGTTCGTGCATTAAATTGTTTGAAGGCAGCAGAAGTTGATACTCTAGGAGATTTAGTATCATTCAATAAAAACGATTTAATGAAATTCCGAAACTTCGGTAAAAAATCTTTAACTGAACTTGAAGAGCTTGTTAATGTTAAAGGTTTGAATTTTGGAATGGACTTATCAAAATACAAATTAGATAAAGATTAATCATATTTTGCTCTCCAGAGAACAACATCTGGATTTGGTAGCAAGATGATAAAACAAATGTCATGAGACACGGAAAAAAAGGAAATCATTTAGGTAGAAAAACTGCTCACAGAAAAGCAATGTTGGCCAATATGGCTTGTTCATTAATTGAGCATAAGCGTATAAACACAACAGTTGCAAAAGCTAAAGCTTTAAAACAATTTGTAGAACCTTTAGTAACAAAATCTAAAGAAGATACAACACATAACAGACGTATTGTAATGTCTCGTTTAAGACAAAAAGAAGCTGTTACAGAGCTGTTTAGAGAAGTTGCTGTTAAGGTTGGAGACAGACCAGGTGGTTACACAAGAATTATTAAATTAGGTAACCGTTTAGGAGATAACGCAGATATGGCGATGATCGAATTAGTAGATTATAACGAAATCTATAATGCAGATAAGTCTAAAAAGAAAACAACGCGTAGAAGTAGAAGAGGTGGTAAAAAACCAGCTGCTGCTCCTGTTGCTGAAACTCCAGCTACAAACGAAGAAGAATAAATGTTAATAAGCATTAATAAATATTAAGGATAAACTTTTTTAGTTTATCCTTTTTTTATGCAATTTTGCGAAACTTTTTTAATGAATTAGATGAAGTATCAAAAAAGAGAAAAGGCTTTAATATTACTTGCAGACGGAACCATTTTCTATGGTAAATCTGTTGGAAAATCTGGAACTGCTTTTGGAGAAGTTTGTTTCAACACAGGAATGACAGGTTATCAGGAAATATTTACAGACCCTTCATATTTTGGACAGTTAATGGTAACTACCAATGCCCATATCGGAAATTATGGAGCTAACAATGAAGAAATAGAATCAGATTCAGTAAAGATATCTGGATTGATTTGCAAGAATTTTAGTTTTAACTATTCTAGACCAGCTGCAGATAAATCTCTTGAAGATTTTTTAAACGAGAATAATTTAATTGCGATTTCTGATGTAGATACTAGATCTTTAGTAAGCTATATAAGAGATAATGGCGCTATGAATGCAGTTATTTCAACAGAAGTAGATAATATAGAAGGACTAAAAAAACAGTTAGCAGAAATTCCAGGAATGGTTGGTCTTGAACTAGCTTCAAAAGTATCAACCAAAGAACCTTATTTTGTTGGCGATGAAAACGCTTCAATAAAAATTGCAGCATTAGATATTGGTATTAAAAAGAATATACTTCGCAACCTTGCAAAAAGAGATGCATATATTAAAGTTTTTCCATACAATACCACTTTTGAAGAAATGAGTGCTTGGAATCCTGAAGGTTATTTTTTGTCTAATGGACCAGGTGACCCAGAACCTCTGGTTGAAGCACAAACACTAGCAAAAGAAATTATTGAACGTAATTTACCCTTATTCGGAATTTGTTTGGGGCATCAGGTTATAGCTTTGGCAAATGGCATTTCAACCTACAAAATGCATCATGGTCATAGAGGAATAAACCATCCAGTAAAAAATTTAATTTCAGGAAAAGGGGAAATTACTTCTCAAAATCATGGATTTGCTATAAACAGAGAAGAAACAGAGAGTCATCCAGATATAGAAATTACTCACGTTCATTTGAATGACAACACTGTAGCTGGAATAAAAATGAAGAAGACTAGGCTAACTATTTTGTAAATTTGTATTTCAAATTTAACTAACCTAAATATTAAAACATGAGCATTATAATTAACATTCATGCAAGACAAATTTTAGATTCACGAGGAAACCCAACTGTTGAAGTAGATGTCATTACAGAAAATGGAGTTTTAGGAAGAGCAGCAGTGCCTTCTGGAGCATCGACTGGAGAACATGAAGCTGTTGAATTGCGTGATGGAGGAAGTGATTATATGGGAAAAGGTGTATTAAAAGCCGTTGAAAATGTTAATTCAATAATTGCTGAAGAATTGTTGGGAATTTCGATTTTTGAACAAAATCAAATTGATCAATTAATGATTGATTTAGATGGTACTCCAAACAAATCTAAACTTGGAGCCAATGCAATTTTAGGTGTTTCATTAGCAGTGGCTAAAGCCGCAGCAAACGAGTTAAATTTACCTTTATACAGATATGTTGGCGGTGTTTCTGCAAATACACTTCCAGTTCCAATGATGAATATTGTAAACGGAGGTTCGCATAGTGATGCTCCAATTGCATTTCAAGAGTTTATGGTTATGCCTGTAAAGGCAAAAAACTTTACTCATGCAATGCAAATGGGAACGGAAATTTTCCATAATCTTAAAAAGGTTTTGCATGATAGAGGATTAAGTACAGCAGTAGGTGATGAAGGTGGTTTTGCTCCAACATTTGATGGTACAGAAGATGCTCTAGACACTGTAGCATTGGCGGTTGAGAAAGCTGGTTATAAGCTAGGTGATGATGTAATGCTTGCTTTAGACTGTGCATCAGCAGAGTTTTATGTTGATGGTAAATATGACTATACCAAATTTGAAGGTGATAGAGGAGTGGTTAGAACCTCTAAAGAACAAGCAGATTATTTGGCAGAATTAGTTTCAAAATATCCAATTATTTCTATTGAAGATGGAATGGATGAAAATGATTGGGAAGGATGGAGATATTTAACGGAAAAAATCGGAGATAAAGTACAATTGGTTGGTGATGATTTATTCGTTACCAATGTAGAACGTTTATCTAAAGGTATTGACAATGGCATAGCAAATTCTATACTTATAAAAGTAAATCAAATAGGAACGCTTACCGAGACTATAGCGGCTGTGAATATGGCACATAATGCAGGTTATACTTCAGTAATGTCACATCGTTCTGGAGAGACTGAAGATAATACAATTGCTGATTTAGCTGTTGCACTAAATACTGGACAAATTAAAACTGGTTCTGCTTCAAGAAGTGACCGTATGGCAAAATATAACCAGTTATTTTTTGAAAATGATATTTATCATTTTTTATTAATTATTTCTATTTTAACTTAAAGGGTTTATAATATTTAAATCTTGAAAATCATGAGTGCATTAAAGGAAAAATTATATAAAAAGATAGAAGAACATCGTCTTAGAACTAAAGAGTTATTAAGAAAACATGGCAATGAGGTTATTGATACAGTAAAAGTATCTCAAGTAATAGGTGGCATGAGAGGAATAAAAAGTTTAGTAACTGACATTTCTTATTTGGACCCTTATGAAGGGATAAGATATCGAGGATATACATTACCAGAAGTATTGGAGAAATTGCCTAAAGCTGAAGGAGCAGAAATGCCATATGTTGAAGGGCTTTATCACTTGTTATTGACAGGAGAAATACCTTCTCAAAGTGAAGTTGAAGAATTGATTGTAGATTTTAATAATAGGCGGATTATACCGCGTTATGTTTGGGATGTTATAGATTCCTTCCCAAGTGAAAGTCATCCTATGGCAATTTTATCAGCTGCCGTAATGAGTTTGGAACGTGAATCACATTTTAACATTAAGTATAAACAAGGTATTAGCAAAATGGATTATTGGAATTCAACTTATGAAGATTCAACCAATCTACTTGCGAAAATGCCACTTATCGGAGCTTATATATATAATAAATTATACCATCCAGAAAGAGGACATCGTTATCCTGACCCATCTTTAGATTTAGGAGCGAACTTTGCATATATGATGGGAAAAGACAAACCATATGATGATGTATCTCGAATGTATTTCATAATTCATGCCGATCACGAAAGTGGTAATGTTAGTGCACATACAGGGCATTTAGTTGCAAGTTCATTATCAGATATATATTATGCAACTTCTGCAATGATAAATGGATTAGCAGGGCCATTGCATGGTCTAGCAAATCAGGAAGTTCTTAGGTGGCTACAAGGCTTAATAGATCAAACTCATGGTAAATTACCTTCAAATGAAGAGTTGAAAGCCTATGTATGGGATACTCTAAACAGCGGACAAGTTATTCCTGGTTATGGTCATGCCGTATTACGAAAAACTGATCCAAGATATATGGTTCAAAGAGAATTTTGTTTAAAACACTTACCTGATGATAACATTTTTAAGTATGTAGATGCGCTTTATAAAGTTGTGCCAGATATTTTGAAAGAACATGGTAAAGCAAAAAATCCTTGGCCAAATGTAGATGCACAATCAGGAGTTGTTCAATGGTATTATGGTGTTACTCAATATGATTTTTATACCGTATTGTTTGCTATAGGTAGATCATTTGGTGTGCTTTCAAATATTATTTGGGATAGAGCATTAGGTTATCCATTGGAAAGACCAAAATCCGTGACAACCGAAATGTTAGAAAAAATGCTTAAGTCAAAACCGGAAGTGGCAGAGTCTTTGTCTTAAATATTATAGGTCACTAAAATGCATATAATAAACCGTTGGTTAATTCATATCTTGTTTTAGTTATATCTGTTACAGGAACAGCATCATAGTTATATGTAAAAGTTGTTTTAAAAGCGAGCTTTTCAATTATTGTAATAAGTAAAGTTATTTCGCTCGAAAACCTATAATCCTTAAAATTTTTTAAAAGAGGTTGATAGTAACTTGTACTTATAATACTAATAGTTTCTGTAGGATATAAACTAAAAGACAGGTACGAGCTTCCTCTAAAATCTTTTGTTATGGTTTCTGCTTCTGCTTCTGATGCTTTTTCATGCTCATACATAATTAGAGTGCCAAGATAAAACCTATAGTCATCATTATTATTAAGTTTAAATCTTGGCCCCAAACCTACCAATCCTCTAAAATCTATTTTAGAAATTGCATCATATTGCGATTGTAAAAAGGCTTCCATTTTAATTTTTGGAGTTAGTACACGATTGTACCTTAAATGCTGGGTTCCATTGTTTTCAAAAGAGCTTTTATCTAATTGCTGAAAACTCAGATCATTAACGAATAGCCATAGATTTTTTTCATTTTTATATTGTATATGTGCTTTTGTTGAAATTCTAAAAATGTCATTTTGATTTTTTATCAGAGAAACATTCAAGCTGGCAGTTCCAGACCATTTTACTGAATCTGATTTTCTTCTCATTGACTCTACATTAATTACTTGACTGTAGCAGTAATTATTTATAAGAAATAAGATGATTAATGTTTTTAAGACTTTGTTCATTTTAAGCATTAATTTTTTCAATAATATAATTACGAAAACCTTTGTTTCCTTACTTTATTAATCGTAAGATATTTCGTAAATTAGTAGTCTGCAAAATTAAACAAACAATTATATAATATGTCAGATAAAGCCACTTTAAATATTAATGGTAACACACACGAATTTCCATTAGTGAATGGAACAGAAAACGAGATAGGTATAGATATTAAAGCATTACGTAGTAGTACTGGCCTTATAACTTTGGATCCAGGTTTTAAAAATACAGGCTCTTGTGAAAGTTCCATTACATTTCTTGAAGGTGAAAAAGGCATTTTAAGATATAGAGGATATGCCATTGAGGATTTAGCTGAAAAGGCAGATTTTCTTGAGGTAGCTTTTCTATTAATCTTTGGAGAATTACCAACAAAAGAGCAACTGGATAAATTTTATACAGATATCAAATCTAAATCTGTAGTCGATGATGATGTTAGAAAAATTGTAGATGCCTTTCCAAAATCGGCGCACCCAATGGGTGTTTTATCATCTCTTACAAGTGCATTAACGGCATTCAATCCATCTATTGTTAATGTGAGTTCTGATGAGGATATGTATAATTCTGTGGTTAAGATTATGGGAAAATTCCCAGTATTGGTGGCTTGGGCACTGCGTAAGAAGCAAGGTTTACCTTTAGATTATGGAGACAATAGCCTTGGTTATGTTGAGAACGTTTTAAAAATGATGTTTAAACAACCAAACCAAGAATATGTTCAAAATCCAATAATTGTCAATGCATTAGATAAGCTTTTAATATTACATGCAGATCATGAACAAAATTGTTCAACATCTACTGTTAGAATTGTTGGTTCTTCTCATGCAGGATTATTTGCATCTATCTCTGCAGGAATTTCGGCGCTTTGGGGACCACTTCATGGTGGAGCAAATCAAGCTGTTCTTGAAATGCTTGAAGCTATTCAAGCAGATGGAGGCGACACTAAAAAATATATGGCAAAGGCTAAAGATAAAAATGATCCATTCCGTTTAATGGGCTTTGGTCATAGAGTATACAAAAATTTCGATCCGCGTGCTAAAATCATAAAAGCCGCGGCAGATGAAGTTCTTAACGATTTAGGTATTGAAGATCCTATTCTAGATATCGCCAAGGGTCTCGAACGTGAAGCTTTGAATGATGATTATTTTGTAAAACGTAAGCTTTATCAACGTATGGCTTCAATCTCTTTATCTCTATCTGGAAGAATATTTGCTTTAATAACTTTATCATCAATTACAAACGCTATATCACGTGAAAATATCTGATTACAATTCTCTATAACTTCTAGTATGTTAAAACTGAACATTAAGAACGAAACTTCCAGATTAAGAGCGGTTATTTTAGGAACTGCACAGAGTAATGGCCCAGTACCAAAAGTTGAAGATTGTTATGATCCAAAAAGTAGATTACATGTTTTAAATGGAACTTATCCAAAAGAAGAGGACTTAATTGTGGAGATGGAAGCAGCTTTAAATGTGTTTAAAAAGTATGATGTTACAGTTTACAGACCAGAAGTTATAGAGAATTGTAATCAGATATTTTCACGTGATATAGCGTTTGTAATTGATGATAAAGTTATTAAAGCAAATATTCTTCCTGGAATCAGATTGAACGAGAAAACAGAATTATACTTCCTGAAGCATGTCATGTTGAAGGCGGTGATGTGATGCCTTGGAACAATTATATTTTCATTGGTACTTATTCTGGTGAAGATTATCCAGATTATATAACTGCAAGAACCAACATGAACGCTGTTATTGCTATTCAGGAATTATTTCCTAATAAAACGATAAAGCCTTTTGAGTTGCGAAAATCAAATACAGACCCTTATAATAATGCATTACATTTAGATTGTTGTTTTCAACCTATTGGCAAAGACAAAGCTATAATTCATAAAAACGGGTTTTTAATTGAAAGTGAATACAATTGGCTTATAGATTTTTTTGGAAAAGAGAATGTCTTTGAAATTACAAAAGAAGAAATGTACAACATGAACAGCAATATTTTTTCCATTTCTGAAGAGGTTATCATTTCAGAAAGAAACTTTACACGTTTAAATACCTGGTTAAGAAAAGAAGGTTTTACAGTAGAAGAAATTCCTTATGCCGAAATTGGAAAACAAGAAGGTTTGTTGCGTTGCACCACAATGCCTTTGATAAGGGATTAATTTTTGCTATTTCATTTCATGGTGTGTTATGCACAGTTATTTTTTGATTTCTTTTCAAATTCGTTTGAGATTTAATATGTTAACAATTTATAGACCTATTGAGATTTATAAATTATAATTAAATTTCTCCATATCTTTTAATAGCCGATGGTAATTGCTATAGCTATAAACACTAGAGCTAAGATCATACTAATAATGAATAAAGGCAAGACAAGCTTAAACCACTTTTCAAAAGAGATTTTAGCTAAACCTAGCATGGCCATCAACACTCCATTTGTTGGAATAATAAGATTTGAAAGCCCATCACCTAATATGTATGCGAGTACTGCAGTTTGCCGAGATATACCTAATATATCTGACATCGGTGTCATTAAAGGCATAGAAACCAAGGCTTGACCAGAAGCAGATGGAATGAAAAAATTAAGTGTTGATTGAAAGAATAACATGCCTTCAGCAGCAACTATTTTAGGTAATGTTAATAACACTTCACTTGATCTATGGAGAATAGTGTCTATTATCATACCTTCTTGAAGCGTTACAGAAATTCCACGAGCTACACCAACAACTAATGCAGGAACGATCATAACTTTTAGACCGTTTGTAAATGCTATCATTGACTCATCGCCAGACATACCTGCCATTTTAGCTACAATTATTAGAATTCCTATAAAACAAGCACTCATTTCTATTAGACCCCATCCTATAGTTTGAACTGATATTAGTATAGCTACATAGGACAATACAAAAAAAGTAAGAATATATATGTGTTTTCTTTTTAAATCTTCTTTCTCAAAAGACCCAAACTCATCCAAATTGAAGTTGTCATTATTCATTAGGCTAAGAGACGGATTCGACTTTATTTTATTGGCGTATCGTGTAATGTAATAAAAACCTAATGCAGCATAAACTATATATAAAATAAACCGAAAACCAATTCCCGAACCAATGGGAAGTTCGGCAATAATTTGAGCAATTTGCACTGTAAATGGGTTTGTCACACCAGAACTCCAACCCAAATAAACAGGAACGCTCAATAATGCAAAACCTAATAGTCTGTCGTAACCCAAACGCTGTGACAAGAACAGAAAAACAGGAATTAGTGCTATGGTTTCAGGCCCAATTCCCATAAATGCTGAACCAGAAAACAGCGTCATATATATTAAAAAAATAAGCAGTTTGGGTCTGTTCTTAAACTTATCAATCAATGAAAATAAGAATGCATTAATAGCGCCTGTTTGATGAATTAAGGAGAAAAGAGCCCCAATAATAAAAACATAAAATACAAGTATAGCAGAGTCACCAAGTCCTTTAGGTATTGCACTAAAAACTCCTAAACCAGAACCTGGGGAGGACTTACCTTCAATATTT
>JARRKS010000152.1:0-4076 GCA_037387865.1 Flavobacteriaceae bacterium | reverse complement strand
GGTTCGAGTCCCGTCCAGACCGCAATTAAAATGTTGTGTTGGTCACAGAAATGTGACAAAGTAGTTTAGAAATAGACTAATGAGAAGCTTTTCCTTATTTGGGAGGGCTTTTTTTGTTTTTACATTATAATTTATCCAAGAAAATATAATTTAAACCGAACAAAGAACGTCCTTATCAGTTAAGACTTTTTTGGTATTTTTTAAAGTAGTTGCAAAATCTGAAATTTTCATTATTACCTCTTTTGTTGGCTTTTCAGATTCAACCCAAGTATGAACATCTCCCAAATAGACCATCCCTAAATACTGCGCACAATTTTTAAAAGGTATAAAAAATGACTCGGTATCCATGGGTTTATAACCGCATGAAATAGCAGCCATGAATTTTCCCTTTAATGCTCTTCCCAATTCTTTATGTGTTTTTAAACAATCTGTTATGCGATCAAAGAAAGTTTTCATAATACCACTCATTGAATACCAGTAAACCGGTGTGGCAAAGATAATTAGGTCGTATTTTAATATGGTCTCAATGATCTCAATGAAATTGTCATTTTCATAATGATGATCATAGTTGTAGTGAGCAATGTTTTTATCTTTTAGATCGATGAAATCACTATTAAATTTTCTTTGAAAATATTTTACAACTGTATTTGTATTGCCGTTGCTTCTGGCACTACCTTGAACAATAATGGCTTTCATAATTTATTATATTTTAGGTTTAATAAGATAGATCTATGTGAAAATAGTCCTTTAAATCTCTTTTAAATATTTCTTCGTTTTGCAGATTATATTCTTTAATTATTTTATCTGCTTTTTTTATTTTTAGTAAATCGCCAGTTATTGTCACCCTTCCATCAATTGTGGGTATACTCACAATCCTTTTTATTGTAAAATGGGATTTGGAGCTTGTTTGGTGATATTGGCACATAGTACTAAATTCATTGAGTGCTCGTTCGGTAAGAGAGAATATGTACTCTGGGGTCTTAAGCCCATTATCAATTTTGCTCACACGAAAATATTCTTGACCGTCAACTTTGCACGTATCAATTAAAAAATCACCGCGTTCATCAGCTTGAACTGTATTGGTTTCTACTTTTAGAGGAGCGAAAGTAAATTCACCAAATCCTACATCCGATAAATAAAGTTGTCCATCAATTTCTACTAAAATGGCAAGATGATCGTATTCTGCTCCATACCCATTGGTTTTATCCCATACCCGACCAGATATACGTTTCGCTTTAAAACCTAGCGAGCTTAATAATTCGCAGAACAGACCATTTAATTCGTAGCAAAACCCACCTCGTTTATTGGTCACAATTTTTGTGCGTATTAAGTCTGTGTCTAGCTTAATGGGTATGCCGTTGTCAATGTCTAAATTCTCAAAGGGGACATTTAATAAATGGTTTTTTTGAAGTGCACTTAATACCTCAAATGAAGGGGCTAAATCTCCAGTATAATTAATACGTTTCAAATAATTGATATTTTTCATTTTAATAAATTTTTATTTTAGGATATATTTGAGCCCTCTACAGGTGTTTTGTTTTAGAAGGTTATAATTTTTATCAAATTGAAGCATTTCTTCTATATCATTGAATAAAGCTTCTTTTTCATCATTTGTGTATCCATATTGGTTAATTGAAGATAGTATTTTTTGAATGATTTTGTAATCAGGGCTACTATTTTGTTCACACTGAATTTGCTCAAAATTGTCTATTCTGGTTTTAGACTTTATATATTCAGCTTCTTTTTCGGATATTTTAAAATCTGCGCTGGCGCAATAAGTTAAAGTATATGCTCTTAATATGTTTATGTCTAAAAGTTTCATAGCTTAATTTTTTAGTCTTTTTTATATGCTTGCACCTGGATGCTACTGTTTAATGAATGCAGCCAGGCATCAAACAACTTTTGAGCTCTTTGTTCTATTTTTAGTTGGTTAATAAAATCTTGTCTAGTTCCATTTTTTCTATGATACACAACCTGTCGGTCTTTAGTGTCAAAAACAAATATGTGTTTAGTGTCTAAATAATCGCGTATCTTATCAGATAATTTCCAGTTTTGTTCTAGCCTTGCCTCTTGTCTTATCTCTATGAGTTCGTCTATATATTTAGTTTCAAAATTCATGTGTTAAATTTTAATATTTAGTTATTTTAAATTGAGCAACCTTTTACCAGTAAATGCATATTGCTCCCATTTTGGCAAAGGGTGAAATGGTGAAGCTTGCACATCTCTAAATAATCGTTCTAAAACATTTGCCCGGTAAAAACTTTGACCTCCAATGGCTTCCATGGCATAATCAACGGTCTTCTTTGTTGCTACACCAACATTGGTTTTATGAGTTAAAATGTCTACAGTTATGGCTTCATTTGGAGTAAAATCCAATTCATTTGATAGGGCATACATCGCTTTCCATTCTGTTTGTGCGCTTAATAAAGCATTATTTAAACGGCCAATAAGTGTAGTGATATGATCTTGATTGCGATGGTATTTCTTCCCTTTTTCAATGGCAATCTCTTTAGCTTTTTCTGCAATTCCTACATAGGCGGCCATGATTAAGGGAGTGGCCACGGTTAGAACTACATTCCAAACAGGATGAAATTCGTTTTTAGGTCTTGATAACGAAATTGCTGATTCGGGAATAAAAACATTGTCAAAAACTATCGAATTTGAACCTGTCCCTCGCATACCCATAACATCCCAATTGTCTAGAATAGAAACACCGTTTGATGCCATAGGAACTGAAAAGTGAAGCACTTCCCAATTATTATCATTGTTTAAATAAGTGCCACTTGTAACAGCAACATCACCTCCAGCTGATTGACTTGCAAAATGTTTGGTTCCAGAAAACAGGTATCCACCTTGGGTTCTTTTTAGTTCTCCATTAGATCCTAACCAATCTCTTGCACCCGTGCTAATTAGTGTAAGTTCATTTTCGGCTACATTGCGTAGCATATCTTCTCCAATACCTTGATGCTTATATTTCCATACGGCAGCAGCAATTAAATGTTGATGCATAGAAAATGACAAAGCTGTAGAACTGCAATAATGTGCTATGGTTCTTACAATTTGGCACATTTCACTATGTTTTAAACCTTTGCCTCCAAGCTCTTTGGGAATAGCTGCAGAAAAAAACTTGTGTTCTTTCAACTGCTGATAATTGTCTTGTACAAATATGCCTTCAAGATCATGATGCGTTGCACGTTTGGAAAAATCTTGACCTATTTTTTTCGTTAATGCTATCCAGTCTGTTGTTTTTAATATTGTTGTTTCCATAATACTATATGTTAAAATTAATATAGCAAAGGAAGGGTATTGATTAAAGTAAGACTTTGCTTAAAAGTTTAAATAGTAGGACAAAAAGTTCAAATGATTAAAAAGTAGTTTTTACGAAGGTTGTTTGGAATAAGAACTTGGACTCACTCCAAATTTAGATTTAAAAACCCTACTAAAGTGGGACACATCTTCAAACCCGCTTTCAAATGTTATTTGCGTGATATTTAATGATTTATTTAAAATTAAATTAGCAGCATAATCCAGTCTCTTATTTAATAGCCATTTTCCAGGTGTTGTATTGTAATGGTTAAAGAAATCTCGTTTAAATTTAGAAAGACTTCTATGACACAATTTAGCATATTCTTCCAACTTTAAATTAAATGAAAAATTGGTTTCCATTATATGTGTTAAAGAAGGTTCGGGATTAAGAGTTACTGTTTTTAAATAAGAAACAAGCAAATCATTTTGGCAATGATAGATTAGATTTATAAGAAGCTCCTTAAGTTTTAATCTTAATATAGGTTCAGGAGGCTCTTTTCTATCTTTAAAGTAAGGTAACATAGATTGAATAAAGTTGTTCAAATAATCTTTAGAAAGCAATTTGGTTGCAGTGAATTGATGGACATTGGGAGAACTGCTTAAGTATACATCATTTATAACATCTTTCAAAGAACTTCTAATAATATCATCTGGTAAAAAGAATCCAAGCATACAAAAGTCTTCATCAAAATCTTGAGTGATAATGGCAGCTCCTTTCTTCACAAACAGTGTTTGTCCTGCTGTCATTATCTGTTCACCTTCAATCGTTC
>JARRKS010000151.1:0-10056 GCA_037387865.1 Flavobacteriaceae bacterium | reverse complement strand
CTATTTTTAGCTTCTAAACATTTAACAGAATGTCACAAAAAAATTCACTTTCTAATAAGCTTCAAGAGATAGCATCGTATTTTAAAAACAAAGACGTTTTGAATAATAAAGTGTCAGATGCATCAGTAGGATGGCAGATTTACCATATTTTAAAGGTTATTAATTTGGTTGCTTCTGCTCTTAAGCGATCTGATTTAAAAAATCATGAAGCAACTAGTAATAAGTATAAAGCAAAATATTTTGAAGCCAATTATTTTCCCAGAGGTGTAGCAAAAGCACCGAAATTTGCATTGCCGCCAGAATCATTTAGTTTAAACGATCTTGAGCAACAATTAAATTATGCAAAACAAAGTATTTTAGATATTGCAGAAATAGAAGATAATGCAAGTTTTGAGCATTTTATTTTTGGTGTTCTCAATAAGAAAGAAACTATAAAGTTTTTAAATATTCACACAGAACATCATTTGAAGATTATTAGAGATATTCTAAAAACAAAATAATTATATGTCTAATTGGTATGATATAGAAGACATTCAGGAAATTGATTCTCCTTCACTGGTTTTGTATAAAGAGCATTTAGAGTTCAACCTAGATGCTATGTTAAAAATGGTCAACAATAAACCTAAAAAGTTGATCCCACATATCAAAACAAATAAAATGCCTGAAGTACTTTCTAAATATGTTAATTTAGGAATCAAAGCTTTTAAGTCATCTACCATTTCAGAAGCTGAAATCGCTGCAAAAGCAGGAGCAGAGTCTGTTTTGATAGCGCATCAGTTAGTTGGACCAAAAATAGAGCGCTTTTGTAATTTGATTAAGACATTTCCAAAAACCGAGTTTTACACAATAGTTGATAATAGTATAAGTACAGAAATTCTAAACCAAACAGCTATAAAGCATAATCTTCAAATTGGTACTTATATAGATGTGAATAACGGAATGAATCGTTCTGGAATAAAACCACGTGAACTATAAATGAAAATATAGAACTTGTTTGCGGCGGGACTCCATCTTTCACATCACATGTAACAGAACCTGATAGAATTTGTAGTCCAGGCACATGTGTTTTTTGGGATTTTGGCTATCACGAAAAATTAACTGAACAAGAGTTTAAGTTTGCTGTTTTGGTAGTAAGCAGAGTGATATCAAAACCAGAAAAAGGAATCATTACTATAGACCTAGGGCATAAAGCCATAGCATCAGAAAACCCAATTGATAAACGTGTTCGATTTTTGAATTTAGATAATTATACTCTTCTATCACAAAGTGAAGAGCATGGTGTCTTGTCTGTAAAAGATGATTCTAAAATTGGAGTGGGAGATGTTTTATATGGAATTCCGTATCATATTTGTCCAACTGTAAACTTATATGACGATGTTTCAGTAATATCAAATGGCAAAAAAATAGATACTTGGGAAATTTCAGCACGAAAGCGGAAATTGACCATTTAAATTTCTCTCACAAAAGGCTCTTTTCTATATTAAGTTTTCTTAATATTGGTACTTAATTTCAATTTTACTTATGAATAAGATCCCAAAAAATGTGCTTATCATTTTAGCCTTTTTCTCTATTTATGTTATTTGGGGATCCACATATTTGTTGAACAAAATTGTTGTCAAAGAAGTTCCTCCGCTTATGTTGGCAGCTATAAGGTTTTTAATAGCTGGAATTATCATTTTTATTATTGCCAAATTAATGGGAAAAACATTGCATGTTACTAAACGACAATTGATTAATACAACTGTGGCTGGATTTTTATTTTTAGCTTTTGGCAACGGTATTGTTGTCTGGGCTCTAAAATATGTAGATAGTGGTTTTACAGCTTTAGTAATTTCTGCACAGCCTTTGATAATTCTTCTTCTGATGCGAATATTGCAAGGCAAGAAAATTCTTTTAATGTCCTATATAGGTGTTATACTTGGTTTTATAGGGATTTATTTATTGGTAAGCCAGAAAGAAATATTGAGTCAGGAAAATAGCATTATTGGAATTATAATGATTCTTGCTGGTATGTTGAGTTGGGCTTATGGAAGTTTGTTTATAGGTAAAGCAGATTTACCACCAAATTATTTTGTTAATACAGGCTATCAGATGCTAATGGGTGGCATTATACTGTTTATAACCAGTCTGCTCATTGGTGAAACATGGACTTCTCCATTACATTGGAGTGAGAAATCTTTATGGTCTATGTTCTTATTAATTATTTTTGGCAGCATTATAGCTTTCACATCATTTAATTATTTGTTAAAAGTGGTATCACCAGACAAAGTTGCTACATCTACTTATGTAAACCCCATTATAGCCTTGATTTTAGGATGGTATATTTTAGATGAACAAATTACCTCACAATCTGTTGTAGCTGCGTTCATTCTGCTCACAGGTGTTTATTTCATAAATACCAGTAAAAAAATTAAAATTTTTCAACGCTTTTTAGGCAGGAATAAATAAATCCTAAAAAACAAGCTGTTTTTTGTAACAAATCAGGTATTTATTCATCTTTTAGATATAAACTGTTATAAAATCAATCAAAAATGAAAAAGACTATCTTTTTATTCTTGGCTTTAGCTATGTATTACAGTGCTTGTAGTCAAACTAAATTCACATCCCAACAATGGCAGGAAGATCTTAAATTTCTTCAAGAAAAAGTTCACAAAGACTATTCATTTTTATTCAAAAAAACTACTGCAGGTGTCTTTGATCAAGAAGTTGAAAAATTATACAACGATATCCCAAATTTAGAAGAGCATGAAATTGTAGTTGGACTATCTAGAATAATTGCATTATTTAAATATGGGCATACCAGATTAGGGTTTGAGTCTGTTCCAATTCCTTTACATTTTTTACCTGTAAATTTTTATCAATTTAATGATGGAGTTTTTTTAGAAGGAGTACATGAGGATTACAAAAATGCACTAGGAGCAAAAGTACTCACGATTGGTAATATGAACATTGATGAAGCTTTAAATGCTATTTATCCTGTAGTTCCTGTAGAAAATGACCAGTTCTTCAAGGCTTATGGAATGCTGTATTTAGTATCTCTAGAAGTCCTGCATGCGCAAGGCGTTATTGACAATATTTCTACTCCTGTAGAAATGACTTTAGAAAAAGATGGAAAAACATTTAAGCAATTGTTCAATCCGCTTCCCGCAGGAGAAAATATACCAAAAGATTATAGCCTAACCAAACACGAAGGGTCATGGTTAAGTGCCAGAGACCAGAATAACACACCATTATATCTCGATCAACTTGATAAAATATATTATTACAAATACCTTCCAGAATATAAAACGGTATATGTTAGGCATAGCCAGATTCAAGATGACCCAGAAGAAAATATTCCTGCTTTTTATGAACGATTATTCAATTTTATAGACAATAACGATGTAGAGCGTTTAGTTTTGGATGTAAGACTTAATGGAGGAGGTAACAATTATAAAAACAAGCCTATTGTTACTGGAATCATCAAATCGGAAAAAATAAACAAGATTGGAAGTCTTTTTGTTATTATTGGAAGACGAACATTTTCAGCCTGTCAAAATTTAGTAAATGAATTAGATAATTACACTAATGTCATTTTTGTTGGAGAACCTACATCAGAGAATATTAATTTTTATGGCGATAATAGAGAAGTGAAATTACCTAATAGTCAGTTATCAGTCTATTTGTCATTTGCATGGTGGCAAGACAAACCACAATGGGAAAATGAACCTTGGACGACACCACATATTAATGTTGATATGACTTTTGAAGAATATAAAACCAATAAAGACCCGGTTATGGATGCGATACTTTCATTTTCTGATGAAGGCTTCATTACAGACCCTATGGGGTATTTAACAGAATTATTTCTTGCTGGTAAAATAGATCAGTTGAAGACTGATGCCAAGAAAATGATTGAAGATTCAAGATATGGCTATTTTAACTTTGAAAGTGAGTTTAATCAGGCAGGCTATAGGCTTTTAGGAAATGGTCAACATCAAGAAGCTATTTTTGTATTTCAGTTTACAACCGAATTATTTCCTAATTCTGAATGATGCTCAATAAGATTAAAAATAACAACTAAAACTTAAAAACTGACTATAATTGAATAAACATTTTTAAGAATTAAGCATATTTAATTTCAATAAGGAAGTATATCTTTACAATCTATTTTTTGATAGGCGTTTTATGGTATATGAAATTAAAAAACAACAACGTTTAGCATTAAGCGTGTTCTTTTTCTTATCAGGTGTAAATTTTGCTTCATGGACTTCTAGAATACCAACCATAAAATCTATTTACAACTTAAATGACGCAGAGTTGGGAACTATTCTTTTAGCATTACCCATAAGTTCTATGATTGGTTTGCCTTTTTCAGGTTGGCTTATGACCAAGTATGAAAGTAGAATGCCAATGCTCGCTTCTATTTCTGTGGTAACTGGCTCATTGGTTTTAATCGGCTATTCAAATTCCATACTAATGCTGATCATTAGTATGTGCTTATTTTCCTTTTTTATGCGGATTTTTAATATCTCTGTAAACACACAATCTATCAATTTACAGAAGATTTTTAATAAACGGATTCTAGGGACTTTACATGGTATTTGGAGTGCAGGAGGCATGGTTGGAGTGGGCTTTTCTACAATAATGATTAAATATCATATCAGCTTTCAAACCCATATGTTGTCAATTGCAATTTTAACAATTATTATGTCTTTAATTGCTTATAAACATGTGCTTAAAAAGGACGTTGCCCAAGCTGGGAATAAAATCATTATAGGAAAACCAGATAAGTATATTTTATACCTTGGCTTATTGATATTCTTTGCTGCTATCTGTGAAGGTGGCATGTTTGATTGGAGTGGAGTATATTTTAAAGATGTGGTAAAGGTAGAAGTATTTACTTATGGTTATTTGTCGTTTATGGCGTGTATGGCACTTTCTCGTTTCTTTTCAGACAGATTAATAGATAAAATAGGAATGCAAAACACCTATACAATGAGTTCTATATTTATTGCTTTAGGAATATTGATAGCTGTTATTTTCCCCTATTTCTGGAGTTCAATATTTGGGTTTTGTTTGGTAGGGTTCGGAACGTCTTCAATTTTTCCTTTAACATATAGTTTGGCAGGCCATTCTAAAAAGTATGCACCAGGTATTGCTATTTCAATACTTTCAACCTATGGTATTGTTGGTTTTTTTCTTGCGCCACCACTCATTGGCTTTCTATCAAATGCTTTCGGATTGCAAATAGCTTTTTTATTATTTGTTTTTGCTTCCTTATCTTTTATACCTATTTCTAGGGTATTATTCCAATTTGAAAAAGAAGTGCATAAGGCTTAAGTTTTAAGCACTTTCAGGTCTTCTGCTCATAATAGTATCCTTGATATGAAGCAAACTATTTACAATGGCTATCAATTCAAACTTTAAGAAATTCTTATTCTTTTTGCTAAAATGACTTATGCAATGGGTATAAAGTGGTTGTTTTCCTTTTTTAATATTAATAAAATAGGTGTCTTTTTCAGCATCCAGCACTACAATACTTTTGTAATTGCTTTCTACCAGAAACCAATAAGACAAGCTGTTGATCTGATTGAATAAAGAAAGATTTGTGTCCATAATCAATAGGTTTAAAAGATTTGAGCAATCTCGTTATAAACAAGAAGATATAAATCCAAAACATAGCCTTCAAAATAGTTTGATGTACACCCAATATTTCCGATTAAATGAAGAGTAAAACGCCTTAATCGAATAAATTATCTTTTCACAGAGTAAAATATAAAGGTATTTATAATGCGTTCTTAAATTATTGAAAAACACTTCTAAAACATGATTTATATCATAAGATTCCATATGCATATTCAATAGCTTTATACTCATAAAAATATGATATAAATTAAAATTTCTTTATTATGGAATTACTTGAAGAAACCAAAACTAGGGTTTTTAAATTTGGAAATAAAACAGCAGACGGAAATAGCACAATGAAAAATCTTTTGGGAGGAAAAGGTGCTAATTTGGCCGAAATGAGTGCCATTGGTATTCCTGTACCTCCGGGATTTACAATTACAACAGAAGTTTGTACAGAATATAATCTTCTTGGTCAAGAAGCCGTAGTAAATATGATCCTGCCTGAAGTAGAAAAAGCAATTGAAAACATTGAAAACATTATGGATTCTAAATTTGGGAATAAAGAAAATCCATTATTAGTTTCTGTTCGTTCTGGTGCAAGAGTATCTATGCCAGGTATGATGGATACCGTTTTAAATTTAGGTCTGAATGATGAAGTTGTTATAGGATTAGCTAAAAAAACCAATAATGAGCGTTTTGCATGGGATTCTTATAGACGCTTTATTCAAATGTATGGTGATGTTGTTTTAGGTATGAAACCTGAATCTAAAGATGATATTGATCCTTTTGAAGAAATCATGGAAGCGCTTAAGCATAAAAGAGATATTCAATTAGATACTGAATTTACCATCCAAGATTTAAAAGATTTAGTTTATGATTTTAAAGAAGCCGTAAAAAAACGAACAGGTCATGATTTCCCAACAGATCCATGGGATCAACTTTGGGGTGCTGTGGTAGCTGTATTTAATAGTTGGAATGGAGATAGAGCAGTCTATTACAGAAATATGCATGGCTATCCAGCAGATTGGGGAACAGCTGTTAATGTTCAAGCCATGGTTTACGGTAATATGGGTGATAATTCTGGTACAGGTGTTTGTTTTACACGAGATGCCGGAACAGGTGAAGATGTGTTTAATGGTGAATATCTGATTAATGCACAAGGCGAAGATGTTGTGGCCGGTACTAGAACGCCTCAACAAATTACCAAGTTGGGATCACTACGATGGGCTGAATTAGCTAAAGTTGAAGAGGAAGATAGAATAAAAAACTATCCTTCACTTGAAGAGTTGATGCCAAATATTTATAAAGAATTAAATGGGTATCAACAAAAATTAGAAGACCATTATCGCGATATGCAGGATATGGAATTCACCATGCAAGATGGTAAACTTTGGATTTTACAGACAAGAAATGGTAAACGTACAGGTGCGGCTATGGTTAAAATAGCGATTGATATGTTAAAGCAAGGCGTGATTGATGAACAAGAAGCTTTGTTACGAATTGAACCAAATAAATTAGACGAATTATTACATCCTGTTTTTGATCCTAAAGCACTAAAAAGATCACATGTAATGGCTCAAGGTTTACCTGCATCGCCAGGTGCTGCTACTGGACAAATAGTATTTTTTGCAGATGAAGCCAATAAATATAAAAACACAATTTTAACGCGTATTGAAACGTCTCCTGAAGATTTAGAAGGAATGAACATTGCTAGAGGTATTTTAACCGCTCGCGGTGGAATGACCTCACATGCTGCTGTAGTGGCACGAGGTATGGGCAAATGTTGTGTTTCTGGTGCTGGTGCTTTAAAGATCAATTATAAAACAAGAACATTAACAGTTGATGGAAAGGAATATCATGAAGGTGACTGGATTTCTTTAAATGGTTCAACAGGGAACATTATTGAAGGCAAAGTGGCCACAATTGAGCCTGAATTAAGTGGTGAATTTGCAGAGATAATGAAGCTATCAGATAAGTATGCTACAATGAAAGTTAGAACAAATGCAGACACACCAAAAGACGCAAAAGTAGCTAGAAGTTTTGGCGCACAAGGTATTGGTTTAACTAGAACAGAACATATGTTCTTTGAAGTTGATCGAATTAAAGCAATGCGTGAAATGATTTTGGCAGATACAGTTAAAGGAAGAAAGCATGCATTAGAGCAACTATTACCTATGCAACGCCAGGATTTTGAAGGTATCTTTGAAGCTATGCAAGGCTTACCTGTAACTGTAAGATTATTGGATCCACCATTGCATGAGTTTGTACCTCACCAGTTGATACAGCAAAAAGAATTAGCTGAAGACATGCATATTTCTTTAGATGCGGTAAAAAGTAAAATTTCTGAATTAGAAGAGTTTAATCCAATGCTCGGTCATAGAGGCTGTAGATTAGGTAATACATATCCAGAAATTACCGAAATGCAAGCTAGAGCCATTATTGAAGCTGCATTAAAAACTTAAAAGCAAAAGGTATTGTGGCTAAACCTGAAATAATGGTTCCTTTAATTGGCACTGTTCAGGAATTTGAGATGCAAGAGGATATCATTAGAAGAACGGCCCAAAAAGTGTTTGAGGAGTACAACGATACAATTGAATATTTAGTAGGAACAATGATTGAAATTCCTAGAGCAGCCTTAACAGCTGATTTAATTGCCAAAAGAGCCGAATTTTTCTCATTTGGAACTAACGATTTAACGCAAATGGCCTTTGGTTATTCTAGAGATGATGCTGGTAAATTCTTACCGATCTATATAGAAAAAGGTATTCTTAAAGTAGATCCGTTTGAAGTATTAGACCAAGAAGGAGTTGGTCAATTAGTTAAAATGGGCACTGAAAAGGGTAGAAGCACCAAACCAAATTTGAAAGTTGGTATTTGTGGTGAACATGGTGGAGAACCAAGTTCTGTAGAATTCTGTTATAAAACAGGTATGAACTATGTAAGTTGTTCACCTTTCAGAGTGCCAATTGCACGCTTGGCATCTGCTCAAGCTAGTATTAAAAGTAAATTGAACTAATTTTTTCAAATTGTTTTAATAACAGGCCATTGGTAATTTTTATCAGTGGTCTGTCTTTTTATGTTAAAATACTGGCAGTTATTACTAAAGCAGTAAAATAATTTTATCTTTCGGATGTATAAATTTAATGACCAATTAACAATTTTTTCCATGAAACAGATACTCGTTTCCCTACTATTTTTATTCCTATTAAACAATTCATCAATACAAGCTCAAGAAGCTATTCAACCTTTAGATTCCATAGATATTTCCGGTTTAACCTGGAGAAGTATTGGGCCATCGTTAACCTCAGGAAGAATTTCAGACATTGCCATAAATCCAGATAATCCATTTGAATATTACGTGGCCTCTTCATCTGGAGGTGTATGGAAAACCGTAAATTCTGGAGTGACTTATAAGCCTATTTTTGATGACCAAGGTTCGTATTCAATTGGATGTATCACAATGGATCCAAATAATAGCAACATCATTTGGGTTGGCACCGGTGAAAACAACAATCAAAGATCTGTAGCTTATGGTGATGGGGTTTATAAATCTTTAGATGGTGGTGAGACTTGGAAGCACATGGGCTTAAATAATTCAGAACATATTGGAAAGATCATTGTGCATCCAGAAAATTCAAATATAGTGTATGTAGCTGCTATTGGACCGCTTTGGAGTAAGGGTGGAGATCGTAGTTTGTACAAAACTGAAGATGGAGGAGAAACATGGCAAGCCATTTTAACCATTGATGAACATACAGGTGTGAATGATATAGTCATGGATCCTAGAGATCCTAACGTGTTATACGTTTCTACATTACAAAGAAGGCGCCATGTCTATACTTATGTTGGCGGAGGTCCAGGTTCTGGAATTCAAAAAAGTACAGATGGTGGTGCAACATGGACTAAAATACATGAAGGATTGCCAGAAGTCGAGTTAGGCAGGATAGGGCTTGCCATTTCTCCAGCCGATCCAGAAATTATTTATGCCATTGTAGAAGCAGCCGATGGTAAAAGTGGTGTTTTTGCTTCAACAAATAGAGGAGCGTCATGGGAAAAGCGTGGTGATCATGTCACCAGTGGTAATTATTATCAGGAAATTATTGCAGACCCAATAGACCCAAATACATTATATTCTATGGATACTTGGATGTCTGTTTCACATGATGGCGGAAAAACCTTCCAAAAAGTAGGAGAGGTCTTTAAGCATGTAGACAATCACTGTATGTGGATAGACCCAAACAACAACAAACATTGGTTGGTGGGCTGCGATGGTGGAATCTATGAAACTTTTGATGCTGCAAAAACTTGGGATTTTAAAGAGAATATTCCTGTAACACAATTTTACAAAGTTGCAGTAGATAACGATTATCCATTCTATAATGTATATGGTGGTACACAGGATAACTTCAGTATTGGTGGTCCTTCAAGGGTCATCACAAATCATGG
>JARRKS010000150.1:0-4081 GCA_037387865.1 Flavobacteriaceae bacterium | reverse complement strand
TTTCAAGACACTTACTGAAGCAATGTCACTAGGGTTAATACTATTAACATCATTCTCATTCATAGTGGCACCATCAACAATATATAGCGGTTCATTACCTGCATTAATTGATCCAATTCCACGAATTCTAATGTAAGCTGTACTACCCGGCTTACCATTTCTGGCAGTTACCTGAACCCCAGAAGCAACACCTTGCAGCATATTATCTATACTTACAGAAGGTGAAATTTTTTCTAAATCTTCAGTTGTTACGTTGGCAACAGCCGATGTTAGCTCTTCTCTCGCTTTTGTGCTAAATCCTACAACAACAACTTCGGTTAAAGATTCAATGTCTTCTTGAAGCGTAACATCATTAGTGTTGCTTGCCCCAACAGCAGCTTCAAAAGTCTGCATTCCTAAAAAGGAAAACACAATGACTTCACCCTCGCTAGCATTAATAGAATAATTACCATCAAAATCTGTTTGGACTCCTCGTGTAGTGTTTTTAATAATTACATTTACTCCTGGTAAAGGTAATCCGTCATTAGACGATGTAACAGTTCCAGAAATGGTTTTCTCTTGTGTGTAAGAGAACTGAATTGCTAACGCCATAAATAGCGTTAACAACCACGTTAACTTAATTTTCATAAAACAATTATTTTTGAGTTAGTCAAAGACAAACTTCTTAATAAAATCTTAAATAAGCAAAGAATTCTCTTAAATTAATGTTAAAATCGCAAACAATTTCGTATAAAATAATTTCTTCATTTAAAAAATTAACTATTAATAAATCATTGATACTTTTTTTAATAAATAAATTACTTTTGAATAATATTTTGGTTTAATGCTATCCTTAAGTTTTTCAAATCTAAAATTAGAATGTGGTACAGATGAAGCTGGTAGAGGTTGTTTAGCTGGTCCAGTTACAGCTGCTGCTGTTATTTTAAGAGATGAATTTGAATCTTCCATATTAAATGATTCTAAACAACTATCAGAAAAACAAAGAGATACATTAAGACTTGTTATAGAGAATAATTCATTGTCTTTTGCTGTGTCACATATATTTCAAGAAGAAATTGATACTATTAATATACTTAACGCATCTATACTAGCCATGCACCATGCTATTGAAAATTTAAAGAAGCAACCAGAATTTATCATTGTTGATGGCAACAAATTTAAGCCTTATAAAACTATTCCTCACAAAACTATTGTTAAAGGAGATTCAAAATATATGAGTATTGCAGCAGCTTCAATACTAGCAAAAACCTGTAGAGATGAATATATGAGTATTATTCATGAAGAATTTCCTATGTATAATTGGAAACAGAACAAAGGTTATCCAACAAAAGAGCATCGGGAAGCTATTATGAAATATGGTATCAGTAAATATCACAGAAAATCCTTTAAATTATTACCCAAACAACTAACACTTAATCTATGAAATATTGGGGTTTGTTTATTTTAATTATCTCTTTCATTAGTTGTGCATATGATGATACAAATTCGGCTCAACTTATAGATTTTGTTCCAGAAGAAACATATGCTATTGTATCTATTAATGATTATGATGAATTAAATAGTAGTTTAAATAATAATGATTTATACGAATTAATCTCTAAATCTGAATTACATAAAGAACTCACTGATAAATTAGATTTATTTGAGTTTTTCAAACCAACTAACAAAATTCTTTTTTGCTTTTCTAAAGATGAAAATAATCAAACGTATTATACGCTTATAACGAAAAACGAACAAGAAATTTCACAGACAGATTCATTAGCAAATTATATGGAGGAAACTCTAACATATAAAAACAAAAAAATTCAAAAGCACACAACAAACAATTCATACTACAGTACAATTAATGATAGTATTTTGATGATTTCTACATCATTGAAGGCTATTGAAAATTCTAATGTTAAAAAAGAGATAGACCTCGAATTACAGAAACTCTACAACACAACTGATGAAGAAAAACCATTGTCTATATTATTAAACATAAAAGACAATAATCCTTTCAATTCCTTTTTTGTAAACGACTCTATTAAAACAAAACAACTTTCAAATTATATATCTGTAGATATAGATATGTCACAAAAAGAAATACTCTTTAATGGTGTAACCAAAGCTGTAGATTCTAGTGAAAGTTTAATTAACATTTTTAAAAATTTAGTTCCACAGAAAAACCAAATGGCATCTATAACGCCATTGAGTTCAGATGGTTTTTTAAGCTTTACATTTAACGATTTTATTCTATTTAAAGAAAACTTAAGAAAATTTAATAACCTTGATTCTATAGCAACTACAACTTCTGTATTTGATAATATTAAAGAAATTGGTGTTATTTATGATGATGGTGAAAAAGCTGTTATTTTAAATTCTATCGATTCTGGTTTGACCAAAGAGGCATTATTATCAGAACAAAGTTTTGAGTCAAATTTCAGACAGATTGATATCTTCAATTTTAGTGATAATGATTTATTTTCATCTGTTTTGTATCCTCTTATTACTTTTGATAAAGCTTCATATTATTGCATTATAGAAAACTTCTTTGTATTCAGTAGTAATGTTCAAACGCTTCAGGATATCATATCCAGCCATCAAAATAAAAGTACTTTTGATAATAGCCAATATTACAAAAACATTGAAAGCCAATTGAGTAGCCAATCGTCATTACTAACTGTTGTAAACGGCACAGGCTTAATGGAAATTTTAAATAAAAATCTTCAAGAAAATTTAGATATTAATTTAAACGACTACAAAGCATCTGCTTTACAATTTGTTTACGATAATGATTTTGCACATATCAATGGTATTATAAACAAAAGCAGTAAAAAGGGATTGGAATATTCAGTTTCTGAAGAATTGAATATAAAATTGGATTCTGATCTACTAATAGATCCTCAACTGGTCACAAATCACTATACCAAAGAGAAAGAGATTGTTGTGCAAGATGTAAACAACAATCTATATTTAATTTCTAATAAAGGGAAAATTCTTTGGAAGAAAAGAATAAACGGTCAGGTTCTTGGTAAAATAGAACAAATAGATATTTACAAGAACGGAAGACTTCAACTTTTGTTTGCAACACCACATCGGGTATATTTAATAGACAGAAACGGAAATGATGTAGCACCTTTCCCAGAAAACTTTAATGATGAAATAACACAACCACTATCTGTTTTTGATTACGACAACAAGAAAAACTATAGACTTGTAGTCACTCAAGGCAAAAATGTAATTATGTACAATGCATTGGCGCAAGTGGTAAAAGGGTTTACATTCAAATCAGCAAAAAGCAGAATTGTTCAACAACCTCAACATTTCAGAATTGGTAGCAAAGACTACATTGTTATCAAGACAGAAGACCAATTATATATTTTAAACCGAACAGGAAAAACAAGAATTAAACCCAAAACTTCTAATAGCTATTCAGACCAGCTAGTCTATCTTTATAAACACAAATTTACGACTTCCTCAAGTGATGGTGATTTAATTAGTATAGATCTAAACGGTAATGTGGCATCTCAAAACTTAAATATTTCAGAATCTCATAATATAGATGCAACTAGTAAAACACTTGTTGCACAATACGAAAACAAATTACGCATTAAACAAAGCGTATTAGAACTGGATTACGGAAGTTATACCAAACCAAAAATCTTCTACTTAAACGATAAAATTTATATCACAGTAACCGATCTACAAGCTCAAAAAGTATATTTGTTTGATAGTCAGGCAAAATTATTATCAAACTTCCCTGTATACGGGAATTCGGTTATTACTTTAGAGAATATAGATAGCGATAGAAATCTTGAATTTGTTGTAAAAGGTGAAAGTAATAGCATCCTTATTTATAAAATAAATTAGATAGCGCTTTGATTATTAGACAAATAATTTTTACTTTTAGAGTTCTCTCTCATAATTGATTATTTGCATTTTTATTAGTCCCAAGCTAATTTGATCAGCAACCTAAACTTTAGTATTTGCTAGCTATAAATTAAGACCTAATGACTATGATTATTAAATCCAAACCTCACTATAAACTTTATATAGTCCTTCTTTTCTTTATAATAACTAACGCTTTACAAGCTCAAAC
>JARRKS010000149.1:0-4094 GCA_037387865.1 Flavobacteriaceae bacterium | reverse complement strand
TTTCATACCTACGTATGAAAAAACTAGTGTAGAACCTATGTTGGTTTGAATTTCAAAATTACCATCAAAGTCAGTTACCGCACCTGTAGTGGTGCCTTTTACTAAAACTGAAGCTCCAGGCAAAGGCTGTTGGGATTCTTCATCTAATACTGTCCCGGTTATTGTAATTTCTTGACCTACTAATCCTAGTGGTAGCAAGAAAATAAATAAAAATAGTTTAGTCATTTGTTAGTTTATTTTATGATTAGCTTTTTTGTTTCGATGACATTATATACATCTTTTATCATTATGAAATAGGTTCCTGAACCAAATTCTGAAACATCAATGGTCTTATATTTAGAATAGTTTAAAGCTTTTAAGTGTCTTCCGTTCAAATCGTGAATCGATATTTTAGAATTTTCATCGACACCTATTAGCTCAATGTAACCAGAAGTAGGATTGGGGTATAATAAAATTTGATTCTCAATTACAGGAGAATCTGTAGAAAGAGCCCCTTCCCATTGTTCCATTAAAAACGTGGCGGCATAGCCCCATGATCCGTCAGGCTCAATCATCCATTTACCAACTAAATTTTCGTACAAAAAAGTTGTATCATATTGTGTGTCTTTTTCTAATGAAAGGCCAGATGTGTCATTGCCATAAAAATTCCATAAATAAAAATTGGGTATATCTAAACCTAATGCCACTCCAATGTATCTACCATATCGATTACGAATTACCGTTTCGGTATTGCTACCATTGAACGGAGGGTTTTCGTTTATTCCAAATTCACCAATTTGTACTGGGCAACCTACGTTAAGTTCTCCAGATTCCGTGGTAAAATAGCGAGCTATTTCCAATCCCTTCCACATGGCGTGTCCGTGTGGATTGCTACCATTTGTCCAACCTCCGTCATAAGCAGACCAAGAAGTTAAATCTAATCTGGCATGAGGAATTACATTACCAAGCACGCTAGGCGTAGAATTATCCATCATGGTTATGTAACTACCTCCACCTTGATTGTTCCAAAGTTTATTGAACTCCATGGCCATGTAAACCTTTGCGGTTGTACCAGCCAATTCATTGCGTGCCCTTTCTGTTCCACGGTGCCTAGCTCGGAAAAGCCGAGCCATACCCTCGGTCATCCATTCCACATCATCTGGTATGATGGATGCGTTGTCTTCCCAATTAATTCCTTGTCCCCGAAGCATCCAATCACCTTCCCAGTTTTGATAAACAAAAGTTTTATCCATGGAACCATAAGTCTCCAAAATATATCTAGTTAAATCATAGAACTGCTGTTCTTCATCCAAAAAAGTGGCATGGTTAAAATCAGGGCCATCTTTGAAATTTCCTTGATTTTTGGTAGTTGTCCAAAAAGTATGTCTTTTAATATGTTCCCTTAAAAATAGTGAATTAATCTGTTCATGCTGTGCTACTGCCTTAAGGTTTGCAAAGTTTGGCCAGGTATGATTAAAATGGTAAGCATTGAACATATTGCCATTTTTTGAAGTCAAGGTTGTTTTAATTGAGCTGGCTCCAAAGGTTTCATAATAATCCAATCCTTCTTGCAGATAAGGATCGGATGTAAAGTTGTACCAACCAGCAATATGAGTTGCTCCGAATATATCTTGTATCTCTGGTACTTCAGCCCCATTATTTGGATCATATATATCTATTGCCGCTGTAATTTGAGCCTGAGAAGGCATAGTTTCTGAATAATGTTTACGCAACTCTCCGTTGTTTGTAAAAACAAAATTAGCATTGGCAGTAGTTAAGTTATCAAAATCAATCCCTTGTCCCAACCGGAACAGTCCTCCCGTATCTATAGTCAATACAAATCCTGCAGCTTCCGTTTTTTTATCCAGTATGCCCTTATTGATTTTTTGGGTGTACAGACTTCCCTGATTTGCAATGGTAAGGGAAGTGGACTCACCCATGGTGGTATTTTTAGTGAAAAGACTAACATCATTGGTAACTACAATGCCATGAATGGTCAAATCTGATTTTGCCGTGGGGGAACTAAACTGATAATCACTCCCCGTTAAACCTAAAATCCCATTAATTCTGATGTAGGCAAAATGGGTGATAGTGACATTTACGCGATTATCAGATTTAATGGCAAAATTATCATCTATGATCATATTGTATAAATCAATAATCAGGTTTTTATTTGTTAAATTACTTGCTATGCTCAACGATCTTGGGTTGAAAAATCCTGAACCGGAAATATAGGTATCATCCTCAATTAAATTCATGTAAATCCGGCTGTTATAGGTATAAATTGATCCGTCTCCTGAACCAGCCGGTTGATCGCGTCCCGCAGAAAAGGTGCCGTTGCAAAGTATACTGCCATTAATTCTCAAGTCCTTGGCAAAACTTGGTGTATCGTGTCCCATTCGCAAGATGGCCGTAGACTGAACCTGTAAATTTCTACACAAATCCACTATTTGTCCAGAAACAGCACCTTCAATATCAACATATACGGTATGGCCGGCACTAATTATCACATCGGTAGAAGCATCAGGTACAATTCCAGAACTCCAAACACCAGAATCACTCCAGTTCCCACTTGAAACCGTAGTTACCGCAGTTGAAAAATCGATATTTTGATTGCTAACAATAGCCAATTGTGCAAAACTGCTAAAGCAAATTAAAAATAAGCAGAGTGTGGCCCTAGTTCTATGTGCTATAATAATTTGTTTCATTTCATTCGCAATTTAATTTGCTAAAATTTTTTGCCTTACTTCGTTGTAAACCTCTTCTAAAACCTTAAGTGCTTCCATCTTAAAAACTTCATGTTCAGGATACATCCCATGTTTTGCTTTATATGCTTTTAGATATGCATTAACTTGCTTGTAATACTTTTGGTGTAAGTAATACATTGGTCTTTTTTGGCCTTTTTCATTAATTAAGGACATGTTTTTAGATGCCCCATCATCTCTATACTCATTATTGTATAACTGCCAGTACAAGGCAAATGGCAAATCTTCTTCTAAAGTAATTTGCATAATATCCTTTACATTGTCAAATTGCCTGAAGTTAGTTTCTGGTCTGTCATCGAAAGCGTGCCCACCATATTCTCCAATAAACACCCGTCGCTTAAAAGGAAGTCCTTCTTTTGGCTTTAATTGTCCTTCTATGTAATTTAGGGTCTTGGTCAAGAACTCCTTATTGGTTTTATAGTCTTTCTTTTTACTGGACTCGTAACTTGAATAAGAAACTAGGTCTACGTCCACTTTTGGCAAAATGTCCCTTGTTATACATGTCTTGTCCTCAAGACCTTTAAGAACGAGATTGACTTCTATGTAATAAAATAGATTTACGTTTTCATGTTTTATATTCTTTTTGGCGTCTGCAATAGCACGTTGTCTAATTTGGAACCATTTGGTCATATTATCAACATGCTCTTTGGGCGGAGTCATATGTCTTTTTTGATTGCCGAGTAAAAGCCAGTCGCCTTCCCAATTTCCTAAAAGAAATGTTTTTCCGGTGTTATTGAATTTCTTCAGGAAGTAAGCCGCTACATCGTACATTTCATTATATAGTATCTTCTCCTGATTTTTGTTGATTCCTTTTTTCCAGTTTATCCCAGTAGCTGTGTGTACCCAAAACATATAGTATTTAAAATCCATTTTAAAAACCTCGTCATAATCTGGCATTAGTTTGACAACCTCCATAATGGTACCTGCATCTTTTTTGGTAAAACCATAGTCCTTTAAGTTTCTATCTGTAATGGACGTTTTAAAGATATTGGATCCCAATGCTCTCGTTTGTCTTGCCTGCTCCAAAAGTTTCGAGTCTTTGGTAAATTGGTATTTAGTTGGAAAACTGTTTATCCCCAAAACAAAATTGTAATCCTCCAACTGCATATTTTCACCGTAATCATAATCTTGCGCAACAAGAATGGAAACAGATAAAAGAGAGAAATAAAATATTAATGTTTTCATGCGATTATAAATTAAGGATTTAAGCTTTTAAAAGTTAGTGCTTCATGTCTGAACTCGTCAAAACTTGGTAATTTTCCATATTCATCTAGATAGGCATTAAGGTATTCCTTTGATTCCTTGTAAAAATTGTTATGAGTATACCAAATGGGTTGCTTCTTACCTTTG
>JARRKS010000148.1:0-8804 GCA_037387865.1 Flavobacteriaceae bacterium | reverse complement strand
AAATCTTGTCGGTAAAAATGGGTTCTTTGCATTGTTTGTTATTATCTCTGCTTTGTTGTATATCTATGCGAGTTATCTAAAACAAATACTGTTGGTTGGCAATATTGTAATTTCCATATTAGTGGCTTTAAGTGTTATTATTGTTGGTTTATTTGAACTGCTTCCAGTAATTAATCCTCAAAATCAAGAAACGCAACTTACGTTTTTCAAGATTGTTTTAGATTATGCCGTGTTTGCATTCATCATAAATTTTATACGTGAAATTGTCAAAGACATAGAAGATATTGATGGCGACTATAAAGCTGGCATGAATACTTTACCCATTGCCATAGGAAAAGAAAGAGCTGGCAAAATTCTTTTTGCTTTATCCTTAATTCCTTTATTGGCTGTAGTTTATTATGTTTTTACTTACTTATATAAACAACTGGTTGTCACTGGCTATTTCTTGCTTTTTATTATAGCTCCTCTACTCTATGTGAGTATTAAACTTTTCGGCAAAACAACAAAAAAGGACTACCATGCAGTAAGTAATTTGCTAAAGATTATTATGCTATTTGGAATGCTTTCTTTGCTACTTTATAAATATATTCTGTTGGATTAATGCTCAAAGAAAAATTAAAAGATTATCAAATTATACTGGCTTCTGGTTCACCTAGACGACAGCAGTTTTTTAAAAATCTTCATTTAGATTTTGAAGTTCGTTTAAAACCGGTAGTCGAAGAATATCCAGAACGATTAACCCATTTTGAAATTACAGATTATCTTGCTCAATTAAAAGCAATACCATTTAAAAAAGATTTAAAAGAAAAAGATATTTTGATTACGAGCGACACAATTGTTTGGCATAATAATCAAGCATTAGGTAAACCAAAAGACGAGAAAGATGCTTTCAATATGATACAAAGTATGAGTGGTCAAACACATGAGGTTATTACATCTATCTGTTATACATCTGTTGATTCTCAAAAAACCGTAAACAGTATTACCAAAGTGACTTTTAAAGATTTAACAGATGAAGAAATATTATATTATATAAAAACTTACAAACCTATGGATAAAGCTGGTGCTTATGGCATTCAAGATTGGATTGGGTTGATAGGTGTTACAAATTTAGAAGGCTCCTATTTTAATGTCATGGGTATGCCTTCCCATTTGCTTTATAAAACATTATTAGAGATTGTAAGCTAATTTCTATATCTTTAATTTTAATTGAAAAAGACCAATTAAACACTATTAATCAATTTTAGCCAATGACCAATTTTCTTACAAGATATCAAGACGAATTAATACAAACTCTTATACTACTCGTTGTATTCTTTATTCTTTGGTATATTTTACGGATTTCGATTAAAAAAATTGGAAAAAAGAGTAACATAAACGAAGCAAGAGTACACCTTATTATCCGGTATGCTATAGTAACTTTATTTCTTGTTGGTGTACTTATAGAAGCGTTTATTTTAGGAGCAAAGCCTGAAGATTTATCGGTTGTTTTTTCATCGGTTTTTGCTGTTTTAGGTATTGCATTATTTGCTATATGGTCTATTTTAAGTAATATTTCTTCAGGTATTATTATGTTCTTCTCTTTTCCCTACAAAGTTGGTGATAAAATACAGATTCATGATAAAGATTTTCCAGTAGAGGCAATCATTGAAGATATTCGTGCTTTTCATTTACATTTAAGATTAGACAATGGAGACTTGGTTACTTATCCAAATAATTTAATGCTGCAAAAAGCTGTGACTTTAGTTGAGAAAGATGCCATTGAAGATGATGGTTCAGATACAATTTAATTAAGATTATCTAGTGGCAAAGAAAAGAACTACAACATATAAAAAGAAATTAGGAACAATACCAGGTTCGGTGATTTACACTGGTAAAAAAGAATCGCAAAAGCTTTTCATTGAATCGTTCAGCTATACTCTAGATGAAGTTATAGAAAAGGAACTTTTAAATATAGAAGAAGCTTTTAAAGATAAATCTTCTGAAGCCATTTCCTGGATCAATATCAATGGTCTTAATCATACTGATTCTATTGAAAAAATAGGAGAACATTATAATTTGCATCCTTTAGTATTAGAAGATATTGTAAATATAGGACAGAGACCAAAAATTGATGAATACGAAGATTACCTCTTTATTGTTCTAAAGATGCTATATTATGACAAAGACGAAATTGTAGTTTCTGAACAAGTTAGTTTTGTTATGGGTGAGAATTATGTACTTACATTTCAAGAGTCAGAAGGTGATGTATTTGACAGCTTAAGGGATAGAATAAGAACATCGAAAGGGCGTATAAGATCATTGGGTTCAGACTATTTATTGTATGCGCTTATAGATTCAGTTGTTGACCATTATGAAACTATGGGAAATAAAATTGAAGATCTGGAAGATAATTTATTCAATGGCTTTTCGCAAAAAGAAGTGAGTCAGCAAATTCAAGATTTAAAACGTGAGGTGTTAAAATTAAGACGTGCTATTTTTCCTTTAAGAGAAATTATAAATAAAATAGAAAAAACTGAAAACCGTTTAATTAAAAAGAAAACAATACAATACTATCGTGACGTTTATGACCATATTATTCAAATCTTTGAAAATATTGAAATTTATCGTGAAATGATTTGGGGACTTATGGATATGTACATGACTACCATTAGCAATAAAATGAATGAGGTCATGAAAGTCCTGACTATTATAGCAACGATCTTTATTCCTCTAACATTTATTGCAGGCATTTATGGTATGAATTTTACTAATATGCCAGAGCTAAATTATAAATACGGCTATTATATTGTTTGGGCAGTTATGATTATTGTTTTTCTTGGAATGCTTTATTATTTCAAGAAAAAGAAATGGTTGTAGTTATACTATTACGTTAAAGAAACATTAAAACATCGCTCATCACTTATTTTCTTTTATATATTTGATTTTAGGCAATTAAAACCCAACTATGCTAAAATCAATTTTTACCTTAATTTTATCAGCCATATCCTTTGTTGTCATATCAGCACAACAACCTCAAAAGCCTAATACTTCAGATATTTATGAATCTATTCAAAAACTAAATTTTTTGGGTTCAGTACTTTATGTAGCGGCTCATCCAGACGATGAAAATACACGATTGATTTCTTATTTTTCAAATGAGGTAAAAGCTAGAACAGCATATCTTTCAATGACCCGTGGTGACGGTGGACAGAATTTAATTGGTCCGGAAATTAGAGAACTTTTAGGTGTTATCCGTACACAAGAGCTTTTGGCTGCAAGACGTGTTGATGGTGGAGAGCAACGCTTTACAAGAGCAAATGATTTTGGGTTTTCAAAACATCCTGATGAAACATTAAAAATTTGGAATAAAGATGATGTTTTAAATGATGTGGTTTTGTATTTAAGGACTTTTAAACCAGACATTATTATAAACAGATTTGATCACAGAACACCAGGATCTACACATGGTCATCATACAAGTTCAGCAATGTTAAGTGTTGAAGCTTTTGATCTTGCAAACGACAAGTCGGCCTTTCCTGAACAACTTAATAAGTCGAGTTTATGGCAACCTAAACGTATTTTCTTTAATACCACATGGTGGTTTTATGGCAGTCCCGAAAATTTTGAAAAAGCAGATAAAAGCAATATGCTTCATTTTGATATTGGTACTTATTATCCGCAAAAAGGTTTATCTAATAATGAAGTCGCCTCAATTGCAAGTAGCCAACATTTATCTCAAGGTTTTGGTAGACAAACATCCCGTGGTTCAGTTCAAGAATACATAGAAATTATTAAAGGCGGTTTGCCAGAAAAAGGAGAAAACCCATTTGAAGGTATAGACACATCATGGAATCGCGTAAAAGGAGGCAAAGCTATTGGTGCTATTTTATATAATGTTGAGGAGAATTTTAATTTTAAAGATCCTTCAGTTCACATTCCAGATTTAGTTGAAGCTTATAAGCTAATAGAAAACCTTGAAGACCAACATTGGAAAGAGATAAAGCTAAAAGAATTAAAGTTCATTATTCAAGCCTGTGCTGGATTATACCTTGAAGCTTCTGCAAATGAAGCAACACTTGCGCCAGGAAGTGATGTAAAAGTTAGTGTTGAGGTTGTAAAACGAAGCGATGCAAAAATCAGTTTAAGAAGTGTAAGTATATCTTCAATTAATTCAGTTAAAAGTCCAAATATTGAATTAGAAAATAATATGAAGTTTAACTATGAGCTAATTGGAGCTATTCCTAACGATATGAAACCTTCAAGTCCATACTGGTTAAATAAAAAAGGAACTTTAGGTATGTACAAGGTTGAGGATAAAAGCTTAATTGGTCTGCCAGAAAGTCCAAGACCATTGCAAACTACATTTGTATTAGATTTTAATGGTTATTCCATTGCTTTTGAGAAAGATGTTATTTACAGATATTCAAAACCTGATAAAGGAGAACTTTACAGACCTTTTGAGATCATACCAGAGGCTTCTGCCAAAATTTCTGAAAAGGTTATCATTTTTGAAAATGACAAACAAAAAGTTATTCAAGTTCTAGTAAAAGCAGGAAAAGATAGTTTACAAGGTTTTGTGCAAATTGCGCATCCAAACGATTGGACTGTTTATCCAGAAAAGCAAGCATTTGAAATTACAACTAAAGGACAAGAAAAATCTTTGATATTTACAGTTATTCCGCCAAAGAACCAAAGTGAACCTATATTGAAGGTGCTGGAGATGTGCTCCCTGAAAGTTTAAAACAAATAGGATACAATGTTGCTATTATAAAACCTCACGATATTAATGCTGAAACATTAAGCAGATTTGATGCTGTGGTTGTTGGTATTCGCGCATATAATACAGTTGATGAACTTAATGATAAACAAGATATATTATTTGACTTTGTTGATAAAGGTGGTAATATGATTGTGCAGTACAATACTAATTTCAGATTAAATGTTGATAAAATTGCACCTTACAATTTAAAACTTTCTAGAGACAGAGTCACAGAAGAAGATGCGGAAGTCAGAATATTAAATCCTGACCATGACCTCCTGAATTTTCCAAATAAAATTACCAAACAAGATTTTGAAGGATGGACACAAGAACGTGGATTGTACTTTCCAAATGAATGGTCAGAAGAGTTCACTCCTATTCTTTCTATGAATGACAAAGGTGAAACACCTAAAGATGGAAGCTTACTTGTGGCTAAATACGGTAAAGGATATTATATCTACACAGGATTAAGTTTCTTTAGAGAATTTCCAGAAGGTGTTTCTGGTGCGTACCGCTTATTTGCCAACATGCTCTCCATTGGAAAAGAAAATCTAAAATTAGAAGCCAAACTAAATGATTAAAATATGAGTGAAAATAAACTACACAAACAACCTTGGCTTAAATTATACTCTATTATTTTAATTGCCAATGCTATTTATATCATTTTGTTTTACCTAATCATGCAAGCCTTCTAAATTATGCAAACTTTAAATTGGATTGATTGGGTAGTACTTTCGTTAACATTACTAACAATTGTTGGTTATGGTACTTGGAAGACTAGAGGCAGAAAGAGTGTACACGACTATGTAAAAGGAGGTAATACTACAAAATGGTGGACTATTGGTTTGTCTGTTATGGCAACACAAGCAAGTGCAATTACCTTTTTATCTACAACAGGTCAAGCATTTTCTGATGGGATGGGATTTGTACAATTCTATTTCGGTTTGCCGATTGCTATGGTGATTATATGTTTGGTTTTTATTCCATTATATCATCGCCTAAAAGTTTACACAGCCTATGTGTTTTTGGAAAACAGATTCGATTTAAAAACACGTAGTCTTACAGCAATTTTATTTTTAATTCAGCGCGGTTTGGCAGCAGGTATAACCATTTTTGCTCCTGCCATAATTCTTTCTGTTGTTTTGGGTTGGGATATTATTTTACTTAATATCATTATTGGTGTTTTGGTAATTATTTATACCGTTTCTGGCGGTACTAAAGCGGTTACGGTAACACAAAAGCAACAAATGTTTGTCATATTTTTTGGTATGTTGGTGGCTTTGTTTGTGATTTTAAACTTAATTCCAGAAGAGGTTTCATTTACTAAAGCTTTAGATATTGCAGGCGCTAGCGGTAAAATGGAAATATTAGATTTTTCGTTTGATCTTGAAAACAGATATACTGTTTGGTCCGGATTAATTGGAGGGACTTTCCTTGCACTAGCATATTTTGGTACCGATCAAAGTCAGGTGCAGCGTTATTTGTCTGGTAAATCGATGAAAGAAATGCAAATGGGCTTACTTTTTAATGGTTTGTTAAAAGTGCCTATGCAATTTTTTATTTTATTAGTTGGTGTTATGGTATTTGTATTTTATCAATTTAATCAAGCACCATTAAATTTTATAGATTCTTCAACCCAAAAAGTATTGGCTTCAGAATATTCACAACAATATCAAGAGCTTGAACAAAAGCAAAGTATTTTATTTAATAGAAAAAAAGAATTAAGTCTAGAGCTTTCAAAAAGTGAAAATGAAGATCTCCGAAAAGATTTATATTATTTAGATAGTATTGAAAAATCAAATAGGCTTCAATCAAAATATCTGATCAAGAGAGCTATAGACACGACATACGCCATAACCTATGATAAATTAAATTCTGAATTAAATGCATTAACCGTTGGTAGTGCAAGCTATAATGAAAAGAAAGATGAATTAAATGCATGGTATAAAGAATCTGCTAAAGACACACAAACCAATGATAGAGATTACATGTTCATAACATTTATTCTTAAATATTTACCTAAAGGTCTAATTGGTTTATTGTTGGCAGTTATTTTAAGTGCAGCAATGTCTTCCACAGCTTCCGAAATTAATGCATTAGCTACTATAACTTCAATTGATTTATACGGAAGAAATATCAAAAAAGAGAAAGACGAAAATCATATGGTAAAAGCCTCTAAAGTCTTTACATTGATTTGGGGAATATTAGCTATAATTATTGCGTGTTTTGCAAATCTCGCAGAAAACTTAATTCAATTGGTAAATATTATTGGTTCTATTTTCTACGGAAACGTTTTGGGTATATTCTTACTAGCATTCTTCTTTAAATTTATTAAAGCTAATGCTGTCTTCATTGCAGCTATTATCACCCAAGTTATAGTTATTGTTGGTTGGTGGTTTGATTGGATGCCATATTTATGGTTAAATCTTTTTGGTTGTATATTAGTCATTCTAATAGCTGTTATAATTCAATTAACACAAAAAACACATGTCGAAACAAATTAAACCTATTCGCTGGGGAATTATTGGACTAGGTAATATTGCTCACAAATTTGCTAAAGATTTACTCACTATTGAAGATGCAGAGTTGTATGCTGTAGCATCCAGAACTCAAGACAAAGCAGACGAATTTGCAAAAAAATACAACGCTACAAAAGCCTATGCAACTTATGAAGATCTAGCAAACGATTCTAATGTTGATGCTGTTTATATAGCCACGCCTCACGTATACCATAAAGAAAACACGATAATGTGTTTGAAAAAAGGAATTGCTGTTTTATGTGAAAAGCCTTTTGCCATGAATGCTCAAGAAGTCGACGATATGATTGCTTGTGCAAAAGAAAACAATACCTTGTTAATGGAGGCTTTGTGGACCTATTTCCTTCCACATTACCAATATGTTTTAGATTTAATTAAATCTGAAAAATATGGCAAGGTTTTAAAACTTGAAGCAGACTTTGGATTTGTTGTAGAGCCAGATGAAAGCTCCAGAACATACAACAAATCGCTTGGTGGTGGCAGTTTATTAGATATCGGGATCTACCCGATTTTTGTAGCGCTCTCCAATTTTGGGTTACCAAACACAATTGACGCAACTGCAACATTTTTTGAAAATGGAGTAGACTCATCTTGTAACATGGTATTTCAATATAAAAATTGTGAGGCACATTTAGAAAGTACGTTTATTGCCAACACACCGGTTGAAGCTATTTTTTATTGTGAAAAGGCTATCATAAAAATAAATCGTATGTTTCATATACCTACAACCGTTTCAATAATTGTTGATGGAAAAGAAGAAGTGAAAGACTTTGGATATAATACTATTGGCTATAATTATGAAGCTATTCATTTTAATAAATTGATTCGAGAAGGAAAAAAAGAAAGTGATATTATGACTTTTGATTTTAGCCGAAAACTCATCAGACTACTGGATGATGTTAGTGAGATTATAGGATTAAAGTATTAATTTAATATGATCTAGTTTACAAAAAGATATAATACTTGTCTATTTGTAAAGTTTTCTTTACTTTTGATTTATTAATCAATAAATCGAACAGTTATGAGAACACATTATTTATTACCAAACAAGTATAAAAATCTAGGATGGGTTTTATTTAGTATAGGATTGGCCTTTGGTATCTTTTTATTTTTAAACGATTACGAGTCTGATCTGCTTAATACAAAAGTGCTAGCAATTTATTACGAAGGAATTTTTGATAGTCAAGATGGATTTTTTAAAATAGTGAATAACAATATTGTTGATGAACTAGCCGCCATTTTTATTATTATTGGAGGTTTGCTTATTGGATTTACTAAAGAAAAGGTAGAAGACGAATTTATTTACAAACTCCGAAAAGACTCATTGGTTTGGGCTATTATAATCAATTATTTGATACTCATTCTTGCTATTGTTTTTATCTACGATATGTCATTTTTCCATGTTTTGGTTTTAAACATGTTTACACCGCTATTGTTCTTTATTATCAGGTTTAATTTCCTTAAGTTAATATCAAACGGTCATGAAGAATAGTATTAAAGTAGAACGAGCCAAACAGGATATGACT
>JARRKS010000147.1:0-6960 GCA_037387865.1 Flavobacteriaceae bacterium | reverse complement strand
GTGAGTATAAAGCCTGTATATCTTTAGAAGAAGTTAACGGAAAAGCTTGGTCACTATAATGAAAAGAAAAAATAGTGAAAACTCATACGATGCCATTGTAATAGGATCAGGAATTTCTGGAGGATATGCCGCTATGGAATAATGTAAAAAAGGCTATAAAACCCTGATGCTTGAAAGAGGCAGAATGGTAGAACATGGAGATTACCCAACTGCACATGATGACCCTTGGGATTTACCTAATCAAAATATGCTATCTCAAGAGGAAATTAAAAAACACTACCCAAAACAAAATAGATTAAATTGGTGGGTAAGACAGGATAACAAACATTGGGTTAATAAAGATGATGAATATGGCTATGATGAAGTAGAACGATTTGATTGGATACGTGGACATCATCTTGGAGGCCGCTCAATTATGTGGGGAAGAAAATGTTATCGATGGAGTGATTTAGATTTTGAAGCAAACCAAAAAGAAGGTATAGCAATAGATTGGCCAATACGATATAAAGATATCGAACCTTGGTATGATTATGTGGAAACTTTTGTAGGTATAGCTGGCCAAAAAGAAGGATTACCACAAATACCAGATGGGGTTTTTTTACCACCATTTCCACTTAATTGTGCAGAACAATACTTACGTGAAGAAGTCAGAAAAGAATTTCCAGATCGTGTTGTCACACCATCACGCCAAGCTAATCTATCAGAATATAATCCTGAAATTCATTTAGGAAAAAGAGGTCAGTGTCAAAGTAGAAATCGTTGTGTAAGAGGTTGTCCTTATGGCGCTTATTTCAGTAGTCAAGCCGCTACGATTCCTGTAGCAGAGGATACAGGAAATCTTACAATCAGACCCAATAGTGTTGTTTCAGAAATTGTTTTCAATAAAGAAACAGGAAAGGCTAGTGGTGTTAAAATTATAGATGCTATCACAAAAAAAGAAATAGTTTATAATGCAAGAATCATATTTTGTAATGCGAGTACAGTTGGTACTACAGCTATATTATTAAATAGTATTTCTGAAACATTTCCAAAAGGTTTAGGAAATAGTAGTGGAGAACTTGGTCATAATATTATGGATCATCATTATGGTATGGGAGCTGTTGGTGTTTTACCAAATATGTTTGAAGATAAATATTATCAAGGTAGAAATCCAGGAGGATTCTATATTGCTCGTTTTACAAATTTAGATGAAACCACAAAACAGAAAGATTATTTGAGAGGTTTTGGTTATCAAGGTAGTGCAAGTAGAATTGCAAATATACCTGAAGGAATAATCAGCAAAGATTTAAAAGAAGAAATCTTTAAACCTGGAGCCTGGCAAATAGGTATGTCCTGTTTTGGAGAAATGTTACCATACCATGAGAACAAAATGTTTCTCAATTTTGATAAAAAAGACCAATATGGTTTACCTACAATTACATTTGATGCCAAGTTGAGAGACAATGAAATGAAATTAAGAGAGCATGGCGTTGAGTGTGCTGCGGAGATGCTTAAAGCTGCTGGTTGTACTAATGTTAGAACTATTAACGATGCTACTGCACCAGGAGCATGCATACATGAAATGGGAACTGCAAGAATGGGACATGATCCAAAAACCAGTGTATTGAATAAATGGAATCAAATGCATGAAGTGCCAAACGTTTTTGTTACAGACGGTTCTTGTATGACGAGTTCGGCCACACAAAATCCAAGCATAACTTATATGGCTTTAACAGCCAGGGCTGTAGATTATGTTGATAAACAGATAAAAAAAGGTGTGCTTTAAACAATAAGTTTATTATATAATTAATTATAAATGATACACATAAAAGAATCAACTCAAGAATATGATGCCATAATTGTAGGTTCAGGAGCTGGAGGAGGTATGGCTACCAAGATACTTTCAGAAGCAGGCTTAAACATAGCGGTTATTGAAGCTGGTCCGTTTTTCGACCCTGCTGATCCGGAACAAAGAACCCAACTTAAATGGCCTTGGGAGTCTCCAAGAAGAGGAGCAGGTACAACCAGACCATTTGGTGATTTTGATGCTGCTTATGGTGGCTGGGAAATAGAAGGTGAGCCATATACTCGAAAAAATGGTACAAAATTCGATTGGTTTAGATCACGTATGCTTGGTGGTAGAACTAATCATTGGGGAAGAATTTCATTACGTTTTGGACCTTTAGACTTTAAAAGAAAAAGTGTAGATGGTTTAGGTGATGATTGGCCAATTTCCTATGAAGATGTTAAGCCTTATTACGAAAAAGTTGATAAGCTTATAGGCGTTTTTGGGTCTAAAGAGAATATTCCTAATGAACCCGATGGATTTTTTCTTCCACCACCTAAACCTAGACTGCATGAATTGTATTATATAAAAGGAGCTCGTGAGGCTAATGTTCCTGTGATACCTGCGAGATTATCAATTTTAACAAAACGAATAAATGAAGAACGCGGTGTTTGTTTTTATTGTGGTCAATGTAGTAGGTCTTGTAGTGCCTATGCAGATTTTTCCTCGGGATCTTGTTTAATTTTTCCAGCTCAAAAGTCAGGCGGACAAATTACATTATTTAACAATTCAATGGTAAGAGAAGTTGTTGTTGACGACTCTGGTAAAGCAAAAGGTGTGATTTTTATTAATAAAGAAGATAGAAAAGAATACCAATTAAATGCTAAAGTAATTGTTCTGGCTGCTTCAGCTTGCAGCACAGCAAGAATTTTATTAAACTCAAAAAGTAAAAACCATAAAGATGGTTTAGGCAATAGTAGTGGATTGGTTGGCAAATATTTACATGATTCAACTGGGGCTGGAAGAATGGTTTTTATTTTCCACGTGGATATCATATTGAAATTTGGGGAGGCATGGGTATGCCAGCTTATGGCTTTGGATTTAATCCAAATGGTTTCAATAAATTTATTGGTAAACATGTTGGAGGTTATGGTAATCAATTACGGGATGATGTTAAGCGTTTTTATGGGTCTGTAATGGGTGTTATGGGTAGAGGAGAAAGTATTCCTATGGAAAGTAATTACTGCGAAATTGATCCAAATGTGGTAGATGAATGGGGAATTCCTGTATTGCGATTTAATTATCAATGGAGTGATCATGAAAGAAATCAAGCCAAGCACATGCATGAAACCTTCGAAGAAATTTTAGGTAATGTAGGTGAAATTATAGGTGAAAAACCTGGAGAAGATAGAGATTATGGTTTAGAAGCTCCAGGAAGAATAATTCATGAAGTTGGTACTACCAGAATGGGTAATGACCCTAAAACTTCTGTAACAAATAAATATCAACAATTACATGATGTTGATAATGTATTCATTGTAGATGCTGGGCCATTTGTTTCACAAGCAGATAAAAATCCAACTTGGACCATTTTAGCACTGTCTTGGCGAACTTGCGATTATATAGTAGATCAACTTAAAAAACAAAATATTTAATATTTGCATTATGGATAGAAGAGATTCAATTAAGTCTTTATTATTAGGTTCTGTCGCTGCTGGCTTGGCTTTAAATGGATGTGTAGAAGAGACGAAACCAGAGGTTGAAACAGTTGTTTCTAATGATAAAATATATGGGAGAACGGATAAAGAAAAGTTAAGAGATCAAGAACTTTATGCCGAAACCTTTTTTAATGAACACGAGCTATCAACCATAGCAGTGTTATGTGATATTATTTTACCAAGTAATGCTGAATATGGTTCTGCAACAGAAGCTGGTGTCAATGAATTTATTGAATTTATTGTTAAAGATTTACCATATCATCAGGTGCCAATTAGAGGTGGTCTTATGTGGCTTGATAGCTATAGTAATAAATTGCATAATAAAGAATTTATAACATGTACTAACGCTGAACAATTGGCTATTTGTGATCAAATTGCTTATCCCGAAAAAACAAAACCAGAACTCAAACAAGGAGAGCATTTCTTTTCTTTAATGCGAGATTTGACCCTTACAGGATATTATACATCGGAAATGGGTTTTAAAGATTTAGGTTATAAAGGTAATACTCCAACTGTTTGGGACGGCATCCCTGAAGATGTACTGAAAGAATATGATGTGAGTTATGAAAAAGAGTGGCTGGCAAAATGTGTTGACCAAACTAAAAGAGGTGATATTGCCAAATGGGATGACAATGGAAATTTAATTTCTTAAAGTTAGGACTTGTTCCTAATTTCAGTTAATAAATCACGTATTTCTTGAAGTAATTTATTGGTTTGTTCATTTGTGTTTTCTGTTATTGTAGTATAATTTCTAGTGGTTAGCTTTTCTCGTTGACCTAAAACTTGTTTTTTGAATTTTATTGCATCAACAATGCCTATTAGTTTCATGTCACTTCCTTTCATATTACTTTGTCCGGCTGTTTCAATTTTCAGAATACGTAAGTCAAAATATTTAAGTAATGGGTTTTCAATAAAAGTTAGATCTTGAATATTCTCTAATGGAATGGTTTTCTCTACTTTAAACAAAAATCCCTTTCTAAACTCAAGGTGTTTTTCGGTAAGCCTACACTCAAGGTGTTCGTAATAGCGTTTGCATATAGTTTGACCTAGACCAAAAAACCAAATGATAAGTAAAGGAATGCCCAATATCGAAATAAAGAAAAAGAATGCTATATAAAAAAGAAGATAATTCTTAATTCTTGGGTTAAATTCGGCTTGCTTAATAAGATTACTTTCTTGTGACATATCTATTTATTTAAAACTCCCATAAATTGTTTCCAAGGCCCAACATCATCTTTGTATTGCTTTGCCATGACTCTGGTTATTTGTGCAATATGACCTAAATCGTGTGCTACCCAAGAGGCTAAAAGTTGTTTTAAAGTAACTTTACCAAGATTGGGATGATTACCAATGAGTTCAAAATTTCGTTCACTGATTTCAAGATCTTTCAGAATTTTAAGATTTACTTTCCGTAGCTCTGCAAATTCATCTAATAAATCATTCATTGTTTTTCCTTTACTATCTTCAAATTGTGCAAACCTATCAAATGGTGCAAAAGAAATCGTTAGATCATTCTTTAAGATAATATTGGTTCTTTCTATCCAATCGGTCTTTTCACCATGAAGTAAATGCCCAACCACATCAAATGGACTCCAAGTATTCTCGCCTTCATTTCTGTGCGTCCATTCATATGGTAAATTTCTTAAAAGTGCATCTAAAACATTAGGTGTGCGCTCTAAAATTAAGATTGATTTTTGTAAATTAAATGCCATTTTATTTTTTATTTAGGTTCAGTGTTTTTATTTCGCCTTCACTGTTTCTAATTTGAATTACGAAATTATCATCTTTTTCAAAAGGTGATTTATTGGTGAGTAATTCGCAAATATCTTTTTCAGAGAAATAAAGATCATTAACTGAAATAATTTCATCACCAAATTCTAATATATCCTCTAAAGCATTATCCCAAACGATGCCAACAACAACTTTATTATCAATTATAGTAGGCGAGAAGCCTAAAAGTTTTTTGTCTAAATCTACTTCAGTTTCAAAAGGCTCAAAATAGAAGTCTTTATGCTTAAAATCTATAATAACATTTCCGTACTCCAATAATTTTGCACCTATTTTAGAATTATTGTCATCTGAAGTTTCAGTAACTACGTTTTTAAATATTGCATTTGTAAAATGTATTTCAGGAATTTTTAATCGGTATTGATTGTTTGCTTTTGCATTACCAAATAAACTCATCCCAATGGAGCCTTTTCCTTCAGAATGGGTTGATAAAGCATTTTGTTCAACAAAAAACTTGTAATGACCCAAACACAAATCATAAAAACCATCCATACCTGTATCAAACAAAAGATTTTCACTGGCATTTCGATCTCCTTTTATTTCTATTTGAATGTACGGACTTTTTTGTGCACCAACAATTTTTAAATCAGATTTAAATCTTTTGTTTGGTTTTACTTTGCGAATATCATTTGTTATAATTATTTTTTTCTCTTTGAGTTGAAATTTGATGATTGAATTTCTTAATAAATTGCTACCAATAAAACCATCAACCTTAAAACAGTTAAAAATTAAATTATCATCAGAGGAATAAACCAAAGCTGTTTGGTTATTGAATTTGATATTGCCTAGAGTTAATGAAGGAATGTTTACAACCTCCATTGAGCTCCTGTTACTGTTGGCATCCTTAATGGTCATGCTATTCCCTTCTTTATGTTCAATGATCTGCTTTAGATTAGTAGTTATAAGATTAGGAGCACCAGTATCTAATAAGAACTTATAAGTATTACCTTCAATTGTTACAGGAATAATAATTTTTCCTTTTACAAATTCAAATGAAATTTCTGAATAATATTTCTGTTTTGACACCTTGCCTTTACTAAAATTTATGTTTTGACAAAAACTAAATTGAATTGTGAAAATGATTAATAAGTAATTAAATAATTTCATAAACCGCTTAAGGATTAAATGTAAAAGATAACTTTTTTGGCTATCTTATTTTAAATTTTATGAGATTTTTAAGAGAATGAATGTGCTTATAGAATACATATTTAGTTATCCCAATTACTCACAAACTTTTCGTCCATTTGTATATTTTCTAATTCATGAGTTTTAATCAAATCATATTTATTAGATGGAAGACTGTCAATATTTAGAGCTTTCATTATTTCTGAATTGGGAACAATTTCCCTACCTTTTTTAATCGTGTTCTTTACAATGCATGCTGCTACTATTTTTCCATGTCTTTCAATCTTTTGCTCAACATATATCCACTTTTCATCAACAAATGAAATTCTTGTATATAATTCAGCTTTATAAAAAAGCTTTAAAGGTCTATAATATTGAACACTTATTGCTTGGGTTGGAAAATACCATTTGTTTTTTGAAGCGACTTTAAAAAAGTTAGACCTTACCATTAGTTCTAATCTACCTGTTTCAAAGATTGTCATTATAGCAGCATGATTCACAATTGAAATATCAATATCTGTAATCCAAACACGAAATGAATTGACAACAGTATCTGTTACTTTA